>JAKAMP010000068.1 GCA_021812865.1 Bacteroidota bacterium
CCGATCGTCGACAATTTCACGGTTCTTGCTGAGTTCTTTTTCCCACCTCTGCTTTTCAGCTTCAAGGTTTTCGAGTAGTTGCTTTTCCTTGTCACGGAAACTGGCAGCTTGTTCAAAGTTCTGATTCTTGACTGCTTTTATCTTTTCCTTCTTGGTCTCGTCAATCTGTTTTTCAAGCTGAAGAATCTTTTCCGGTACCTTGATATTAGAAATATGTACCCTTGAACCTGCTTCATCGAGGGCATCGATAGCCTTGTCGGGCAGATGCCTGTCGCTTATATATCGCAGGGTAAGTTTCACACAGGCTTCAATGGCTTCGGGGGTATAGATCACATTATGGTGATCCTCGTATCTTTCCTTTATATTATTGAGGATTTCGATCGTCTCTTCCGGGGAGGTCGGTTCAACCATAACTTTCTGGAACCGGCGTTCCAGAGCGCCATCCTTTTCGATGTACTGTCGGTACTCATCCAGGGTAGTTGCTCCGATGCACTGAATTTCGCCCCTGGCTAAGGCTGGTTTGAGCATATTGGCCGCATCGAGTGAACCCGAAGCGCCTCCGGCGCCCACAATGGTATGAATCTCATCGATAAAAAGGATCACATTGGGGGTTTTCACCAGTTCATTGAGAATGGCTTTCATTCTTTCCTCGAACTGTCCGCGGTACTTAGTACCTGCCACAATGGAAGCCAGGTCGAGCGTAACCACTCTTTTTCCGAAGAGCACCCTGGACACTTTCTTTTTAATGATCCTCAGGGCAAGGCCTTCCACGATGGCCGATTTTCCTACCCCGGGTTCACCTATGAGAATGGGATTGTTTTTCTTTCTCCGGCTAAGGATTTGGGCGAGGCGTTCAATTTCAGTCTCCCGGCCTACAATGGGATCGAGCTTTCCTTCTTCGGCAGCCTTAGTCAGATCGACGCCGAAATTATCAAGAACCGGCGTATCGGAGTTACTCTTGGCTTGGGGATTTTGAGCGCCTCCTGGCTTGCCGCCACCATAAGGCGGACGCTGGTCATCATCATCTTCGTTCGAATAATCGGCGCTGTTCTGAATGCGCTGCTGCTGTTGCTCCAGTTCCTGCCTCACATCGGCATAATCGATATCGTTTTCCATTAGGATACGCGAGGGAATTCCATTTTCATCTTTCAGGATGGCAAGCAGTAGATGACCTGTATCGATAGTGATATTGTTCAGCGATTTGGCCTCCAGGTATATGAGCTTTAATATTCGTTCTGACGATTTGAGTAAAGGCAGATTATCGCTGTCGGTAATCTTTATAGTGGCATCAGGTTTGATGGCTTTTTCAACCGACTGCTTCAGTTCAAACAAATCTGCGCCCAGGTTAAGAAGTACCTCAATGGCAGATCCCTCACCATCGCGGAGAATCCCGAGAAACAGGTGCTCAGGTCCGATATAACTGTTTCCCAGTCGTATCGCTTCTTCGCGGCTGTATGCCAGCACATCTTTAATCCGCTGTGAAAATTTTGAATCCATAAACCCTCTCTAAGTCCGTTAACACGCTACAAATTTAGGCAAATATAGCAATAAAAAGCCTATTAATTTTTAAACACAGGGATGTTAATATTAAACACGGCATTAAACCAATGTAACAACAATATTTCGTATCTTAGCAACTTCGAAAAATTTGACGATTTTATTAGCTAAATAACTGTATTGCAGAACGAAAAGGCAATTGACTTATGAGTGAAGTTGAAAAAATTGTCCGGGTGAACATTGAAGAGGAGATGAAGACCGCGTATATTGATTATTCGATGTCGGTTATCGTTTCCAGGGCCCTGCCTGATGTACGGGATGGGTTGAAACCCGTTCACCGGAGAGTTTTATTTGGGATGTATGAGCTGGGTGTTTTATCCAACCGGGCTTATAAGAAATCAGCCAGGATTGTGGGGGAAGTACTGGGCAAGTACCATCCGCATGGCGACACATCGGTGTATGATGCCATGGTGAGAATGGCTCAAACCTGGTCTTTACGGTATCCGCTGGTTGACGGTCAGGGTAACTTCGGATCGGTGGACGGCGACAGCCCCGCAGCCATGCGTTATACAGAGGCAAGGTTGCAGAAGATCGCAGAAGAAACCCTGGCGGACATCGATAAAAACACGGTGGATTTTCAGTTGAACTTTGATGACTCGCTGGAAGAGCCTACTGTTCTGCCAACCCGCATACCGGTTCTTCTCGTGAACGGGGCATCGGGAATTGCTGTGGGTATGGCTACCAATATGCCTCCGCACAACCTCACGGAGGTGATCAATGCAACGATAGCCTATATCGATAATGCGGAAATTACCATACAGGAACTGATGCATCATATCAAGGGTCCTGATTTTCCTACAGGTGGGATTATATACGGAACCCAGGGTATCCGGGAGGCATTTGAAACCGGGAGGGGAAGAATTGTAGTAAGGGCGAAGACAGAGATTGAGACCACTGAATCGGGGCGTTCGCGCATTGTGGTTACAGAAATTCCTTATATGGTGAATAAGGCCGAAATGATCAAAAAGACGGCCGACCTGATCAATGAAAAGAAGCTCGAAGGCATATCATATATCAACGACGAATCCGACCGTAATGGGATGCGGATCGTCATTATCCTAAAACGTGAGGCGGTAGCCAATGTGGTTCTGAACAACTTGCTTAAATACACCCAGTTACAGACCACCTTCAATGTGAACAACATTGCCCTGGTGAATGGTCGTCCACGCACACTTGACCTGAAACAGCTGATCAGCTACTTTGTGAAACACAGGGTTGATGTTGTGATCAGGAGGTCACAATATGAACTGGATCAGGCTCAGAAAAGACTACATATCCTGGAGGGCTTCATCATTGCCCTGGATCATCTGGATGCCATCATTGCCCTGATCAGGAGCGCAAAAACACCTGATGAAGCGCGTGACGGACTCATGTCGAATTTTGGCTTATCGGAAATTCAGGCAAAAGCCATTCTTGAACTTCGTTTACAGAGACTCACCGGCATGGAGCGGGACAAGATCAGGGCTGAGCATGCTGAAACGGTCAAAATTATTGAATACCTTAACCGGATATTATCGGAAGAATCGCTCAGGATGCAGATCATCAAGGGTGAATTGCAGGAAGTGAAGGATAAATATGGCGACGAAAGGAAAACCGAAATCATACCGGATGAAGGAGAATTCAACCCTGAGGATTTTTATGCTGATGAAGATGTGGTGATTACCCTTTCGCACATGGGATATATTAAGCGCACCTCTCTGAGTGAATTCCGCACACAAAGCCGCGGGGGAGTTGGCTCCAGGGGAAGCGATACGCGGGATGAGGATTTCCTGGAATATATGTACAGCGCCACAATGCACAATTATATGCTCTTTTTTACGGAAAAGGGCAGGGTGTACTGGCTAAAGGTGTATGACATTCCGGAAGGCTCCAAGACACAGAAGGGGAGAGCCATACAGAATCTTATCAACATTGAGCCCGACGATAACATCAGGGCATTCATCAATGTCAAGAACCTTACAGATGAATCGTACATCAATTCCCATTACATTGTTTTGTGCACCCGGAACGGAATTATAAAGAAGACAACCCTCGAGGCATATTCCAGACCCAGACAGAGCGGAATCAATGCTATCAACGTAAGGGAGGGGGATCTTCTGATCGATGCACACCTCACCAACGGGAACAAGGATATTCTCATAGCAGTTAAATCAGGAAAAGCCATCAGGTTTCCAGAAAGCAAACTGCGCCCGATCGGCCGGAATGCTTCAGGCGTTAGAGGGATAAGGCTGGAATCGGAGAAGGATCAGGTGGTAGGTATGGTGTGTGTGGAAGGAACCGAAAGTTGCATACTGGTGGTTTCTGAAACTGGTTTTGGCAAGCGTTCGGCCCTGGATGATTACCGGGTTACCAACCGCGGAGGCAAAGGAGTAAAAACCATCAAAATAACTGACAAGACCGGCTCCCTGGTTGCCATTAAAAGCATGAATGACGAGGAGGACCTGATGATCATCACTACCAATGGCATTACAATCAGAACTGCTGGTTCCGAACTGAGGGTTGTAGGACGGGCCACGCAAGGTGTAAAACTGATCAGAATGAGAGAAGGATCAGCCATCGCTGCGGTAACCGTTGTCCCCAAAAGTGAGGAACATAGTACGGAACCAGCCGCAGCAACCGAATAATCAATGATTATTTATGGCCTAAATTTTGCAGTTATATAAAACAAGACTAAATTTGTCGTCAATCCTTAAATTATTTTTCATCCATGAAACGTATATTATTCGTATTAATGATTGCACTAGGCTTTCAGATGGCAAAGGCACAGGACATGAATGTGTCTCCTGAAACAAGTTTTGCCAGTCTGAAGAAGAAAATTGCAAAGAGCGATGCCGAAATCCAGGATCCCAAAAAGAATGTAGCCCCCAAAACATGGTTCAATCGTGGTGAAGTGATGCAGGAAGCCTTCGAAGTGAACAACACCAAACTGCTCAGAAAGGATATGCCAGCCAGCCAGGTAAAACTTTTTTTTAAGAATCCCATACAGACTGAAACCAAGCAGCTACCTGACGGAACAACTGAACAGATCTACATTTATTACGGAATCAACATTACTGTAAAGAATGATGTTGTTACCGATTGGGAGGAAACTAAAAATGTGGTAGATAATCCTCTTGACAAAGCATATGAAGCTTTTCAAAAAACTATACAGCTGGACGCAGATAAAAAATTCGAAAAGAAGCTCATCAAGCCCCTTGAAGAGTTGAAAGAACAATACAAAAGGCTTGGTGTATATTATTTCGAGAAAGAAAAATATTCTGATGCTTATAAAAATTTTGATCAGATTCTTTCCATAGATGAACTTCCAATGATCAATACCAAGGATACCTTGATCATGTATTATTCCGGTATATCTGCCTATCTGGCAAAAGAGTACAAGGCGGCGCTGGTAGATTTCGAGAAGACCAAAGCTTTGAACTATCCTGAGTCGAAATTATATTATTATATAGAACAGACTTACCTTGCTATGGGAGATACCACTCAGGCGCTTAGTGCTATTAAAGAGGGATACAACAAAAATCCCAATGACAATCTTCTTGTTATTGAAATGGTCAATCTTTATATTAAGATGAATGAGTCTAAATCGGCTATTTCCTACCTGAAACAAGCAAAAGCTCTTGATCCAACAAACAAAACCCTTTATTTTGCAGAGGGATCATTATGGGACAAGCTTGACAATGCGGACAGCGCCAAGATCGCCTATGAGGGTGCTCTGAAAATCGATCCTAATTATTTTGATGCTGCCTATAATCTTGGAGTCCTTTATTATAATCAAGCAGTAAAAATGTATGATCTCGCCAATAAGGAATCCGAAACCAAAGCATATCTTGAGAAAAAGACCAAGGCTGATGATGAACTGAAGATGGCTGTGCCATATATGGAGAAAGCTCATCAGATCAATCCAAAGGATCAACCGACCATGCAAACACTGAAAACGCTTTATTATCGTCTAAAAATGCAGGACAAACTGCAGGAGATAAAGAAAGAGTTGGGTGAATAACGATATACTTGGAGGAGGAGTGAATGTGCTCCTCCTTTTAGTTTGAATTATCTATTTAACATAATATAAATTATAGGACTTTATTTAATGTTAAAAATTTCAACGATTGTTCCTAGCAATGCCAACAATTGCTATATTAGCCAACCAATCAATCTGATTTCAAACCAAACCCATGCGATATGAAATATTTTTCTGTTTTGGCACCGACATTGCTTTTCCAGATATTATTTTTCTGGTCCTGCAAAAAAGATACTGCTGCGACGCCGGTGCAACCCCGAATCACGGTCAGCACTTCGGTGTTTCAAGTTGTTGAGGATGCCAGTCCGGCTTCTGTGAACGTGCCCGTGCTCCTTTCTGCAGCCTCTAACAAAGTGGTTACAGTGGATTATTCCACCACCGACAGTACTGCCATTGCCGGCATGGATTATGTGGCTGTAACCTCCGGGCATGTTACCTTTCAGCCGGGTGAAACCTCCAAGGTCATAACCATCAACATTATGCAGGATACCGCACAGAAACAGGATGTATATTTCAGTGTGAATTTCATTAATCCGGTCAATGCAGATCTTCCCAATAGCCGAATCAGGTTGAAGATTATAAACGTCGACTATGCCAGCCTGGTCTGGAGCGACGAATTCACCGATGCCTCTCTGAATACGGCAAACTGGAATTATGAAACCGGAAAAACCGGCTGGGGCAACAATGAGCTTGAAAACTATTTCAACTCGGTGGCGAATGTTCATCTTGATAGCGGGTACCTGCATATTTCGGCGCTGAATCCTTCCGGAACGGATTATACTTCGGGCAGGATCACCACCCAGGGCAAAAAAGAATTTACCTATGGCAAGTTCGTGATCCGCGCCAAACTACCTGAAGGCCAAGGAATTTGGCCTGCGCTCTGGATGTTGGGTGGCAATATTTCAGCTGTTGGCTGGCCCCAGTGCGGCGAAATAGACATGATGGAACTTCTTGGCCAGACGCCCAATAAAGTATATGGAACAGTACACTGGAATGAAAATGGTCATAAAAGTTCGGGTGGAAGCATGACCCTTCCTTCCGGAACATTCAGCAACAGCTTTCACAACTTTGTATTCATCTGGACGCCTAACCACTTCAAGTGGATTATTGATAATCAGCAGTATTTCGCATTGGACAGAAGCGGTATTCCCAATTTTCCGTGGGATTTGCCTGAATTCTTCATATTTAACGTGGCGGTTGGTGGTAATTGGCCCGGAAACCCAGATAATACCACTGTTTTTCCCCAACATATGATTGTTGATTACATCCGGGTATACCAATGAGCAGTTTCCATACGTTATGCAGATAAAACCCATTTATATGAAAAAGATAGTTGTTTTGCTTGCCCTGATTATAGCGGCTGGATTTGTTGACCAATTGGATGCTCAACTGCTGAAGGAAGCGAAAAAATTTGTCAAGACCAACACGGGTAGCGGGCTTTCCGAGAAAGATGCTTCTGATGGTATAAAGGAAGCGTTGGTCAAGGGAACCGGTGAAGCCGTGAAAGTAGTATCGGTAAATGACGGATACTTCGGTAATGCCCGGATCAAAATACCCTTCCCGCCTGATGCAAAGGTGATAGAAGAAAAATTACGCGCCCTGGGAATGGGAAAAAAAGTTGACGAAGCGGTACTGTCAATGAACCGCGCAGCTGAGGATGCTGCCAAGGATGCAAAACCGATTTTTGTAAATGCCATTACAGGAATGAGTGTTAAGGACGCAATCGGGATTGTGAAAGGTGAAAAGGATGCTGCAACCCAATATTTGCGGAAAACTACCTCACCTGAACTGAATGTAAAATTCCAGCCCGTCATCAAAAGCTCACTGGACAAGGTCAATGCCACCAAGTATTGGGAAGATCTGGTAAAGACCTATAACAAAATCCCTATGGTCAAAAAGATGAATCCTGATCTTACCGCCTACGTAACCCAAAAGGCAATTGACGGACTGTTTGTAATGGTGGCCCAGGAAGAGGAAAATATCAGAAAAAATCCGGCAGCTCGAACAACTGAACTGCTGAAAAAAGTATTTGGAAAATAAAGTTTGGGAATATATAAAACACAATAATACTGATAATTAAAGAGCCTTACGTGAAATATTCATTGAAGGCTTTTTTTTATGTGCTGATTCAAAAAGGTTTAAACCTAATCCATGCATAGAAATTTTTAAAATAAACCGGAAACTGGCAGGATGCCTTTTACGCGTTAGTCTTTTGCTTTTGGCTATTGGTGAAATGTTCGATTGTTCGATAATTGAATTTCAAGTACAAGTCAGACCAAAGGTCAACTGCCGCTTCTCCAAAACGATGAAATATTTCAATCAGACTTGTTGTTATCATTGATTCAATTCGGAAAGTTCCATCCATCTCAGGGTTTTGGCATCGATAAGTTCCATTACCTTCTGAATCCGTTCGGACCATTCCCTAAGCCGGACATAAGCGTTTCCGGCGGTTGAAATGCTTGTTTCAAGTTCCGATTTTTCAAGTTCCAGTTTTTTTATTTCTATTTCAAGATCAGCGAGTTCCTTCTTTTCTTTAAAGGATAACTTCAATTTAAGCCTTGTAGTATTGGCAGTCTCCTTACCCACCTTCTCTTTTGGTTTCCCTTTCTCGGGATCATTCCGGGCAGTCCTGGCCTTATCTTCCTGTTACTTCCAATCCCTGTATGCGGTATATCCGCCAGTATATATCTCCACCTCTCCCCTGCCCTTAAATATAAATAACTGATCTACAAGTTTATCCATAAAATATCGATCATGCGAAACCAGGATCAGGCAGCCTGCATAACCGGAGAGAAAATCCTCCAGGGCATTCAGCGTCATGATATCCAGGTCGTTAGTAGGTTCGTCCATGATCAGGAAATTCGGATTCCTAAGCAGGACTGTAAGCAAATAAAGCCTGCGTTTTTCGCCTCCGCTCAGTTTGGACACATACGTATACTGCTGTTCGGAGGTAAAAAGAAATTTTTGCAGTAACTGACCCACACTGATGGTTTTTCCGTCTTTCATTTCCACAATCTCGGCGATATCCTTCAATACCTCAATCACACGCTTGTCTTCCCTGAACGACATCCCTTTCTGTTCATAATACCCGAACACAATGGTCTCACCCTTTTCAATTGTGCCTTCATCGGGATTTAGCTGTTCCATAATAAGATTGAGAAAGGTAGTCTTGCCTACGCCGTTACTGCCTACAATCCCAATTCTTTCGCCTTTACGGAAGGAATAGCTGAACCGGTGAAGGAGAACATTCTCTCCGAACGATTTTGATATGTTTTTTATATCCAGTATCTTACCTCCAATTCTTGAAAGTGTTGCTTGAAGTTCTATCTTCTGCCTGTTTTTTCCTGAAGAGGCTTTCGCTTCGATTTCATAGAAGTTATCGATGCGGGATTTTGATTTTGTGGTTCTGGCCTTGGGCATTCTGCGGATCCATTCCAGTTCTTTCAGCATCAATCTTTTGGCGCCATGTATCTCCTTTTCCAGATTCGCTTCCCGCTCTGCTTTTTTTTCAAGAAAGTACTCATAATTGCCCAGGAATGTATATATCTTGCCGTCATCGAGTTCCCATATCTGGCTGCACACGCGGTTCAGAAAATACCTGTCGTGAGTGACCATAAGAAGGCTGAGTCCTGAACGGTCGAGATAATCCTCGAGCCATTCGATCATCTCAATATCGAGGTGGTTGGTGGGTTCATCCAGCAGCAGGAGGTCGGGATCATCGAGTAAGGCAAAGACCATGGCCAGTCTTTTCTTCTGTCCGCCCGACAAGGACTGTATGGATTGCTGCAATTGGTCAATCCTGAATTCGGAAAGCAATTCTTTCAATCTTCTTTCATAGTCCCAGGCCTGATTCACATCCATTTGAAGAGTGGCCTTCTCGAGGTTTTTTTCTGATTCAACAGAAGGATCAGATGCATGCCGGGTAAGTGCCGTCTCAT
>JAKAMP010000069.1 GCA_021812865.1 Bacteroidota bacterium
AACGGTTACGCAACTGCTGAAGGTAGTCCTCCGGGGGAACAATCACACCTCCTTCTCCCTGTACAGGTTCAATGATTACACAGGCCGTTTTATCCGTAATGGCTTCCAGTTCAACAGCCTGGCCATAGGTTAGCAGCTGAATTTCGGGCAGCAAGGGTCTGTAGGGCTGCTTAAGCCACTCTCCTCCTGTCACACTAAGGGCTCCATGAGAGCTGCCATGGTAGGCATTTTTAAAAGATACGATCCCGCTCCTCCCGGTATAGCGTTTGGCCAGTTTTAATGCGCCTTCTACGGCTTCGGCGCCGGAATTGACAAAGTAAACCTGACTGAGCGAGGACGGAAGCAACGAGGTGAGCAGTTGGGCGAGCTTAACCTGAGGTGACTGAACATATTCGCCATATACCATGAGGTGCATATGGCGGGCTGCCTGTTCACAGACCGCCTTCACCACTTCGGGATGCGAATGTCCCAGGTTACTCACCGATATGCCCGAGATCAGGTCCATATACTGCCGTCCCGAGGTATCGGTAAGATAAACGCCGTTGGCTGAGTCAATTTCCAGCAGCAAAGGAGCATCGGATGTCTGGGCAATGTGCCTCAGAAACAGGGGAATGTTCGAATCCATGAATCAGGGATGCAGAAGTGATCTTTATTTGATCATCAGGTTGATATCGCCCATCAGCTTATCTTTGTATGACTTGCCAATGGGTATGGATTTATGTCCATCTTCGGTTTTGATGATAATGGCATTGTCTTCGATATAATTGATACTGCTCACATTCACGATATACGAGCGGTGTACGCGGGTAAACTTATGAATGGGAAGTTTCTGCTCGATCGCCTTCATAGTAAAATGAATGGTATAGCGGTCGGCATAGGTATTGAAAATTACGTAGTTTTCCAGGGCTTCGATCCACAGGATGTCTTCATAGCGCAGCCTCACCAGCGTGGAGTTCTTCTTGATAAAGATCTCTTCTTGCTGGAAGGAATCGAGTTTTTCTTTCTGGTACCGGTTGAGCGCCTTGGTTACCGCCTTGTAGAAACGGGCATACGGAATGGGTTTCAGAAGGTAGTCCGTTACATCATATTCGAAAGCATTAAGGGCATACTTGTCCTTCGAAGAAATAATGATCACCTGGGGCTGGTACCCGAGGGTATTGAGCAGCTCCAGCCCGGTCATTTCGGGCATTTCAATATCGAGAAAGATAAGGTTCACCAGGTCGTGATTCTGCATGATATAGTTGATCGCCTCGATCCCGTTGGTGAATGATCCCAGCAGATCCAGAGAATCGGTTTTATGGATAAACTCTTCAATAATTCTGCGCGAGAGTTTATCGTCATCAACGACAATACAATTCATTTTACGCTATTTAGTCGAACCAATGTTTAAGTTTGTCTTTGATTTTATTCCCTTCATCAAAGATAATCATTTTCACAAGACTTTCAGGGCATTTATAGTTAGTTTTTTGATGTTTAACGCATTCCCGCGAAAAAGGTTATTTCTTTCCAGCTAAAAAATGGCTTTCGATTTGTTCCGGATTTCGAATTGTATTCCTTAGCCATGCGAGTTTCAGTTCATTTTTTTCTTTGCTGTTCAGCTGCCAGGGCAGATCAGATTGACTCAGTGCATGGCCGAGGTGATGCAGAATGATTCCTGCAGATACCGAAATATTGAAACTTTCGGTAAACCCTGCCATAGGGATGACCATATATTCATCGGCTTGTTCAATGGCATCGGAACTGAGGCCTGTTAATTCTGTACCGAACAGGAGCGCGATCTTACCTTTTTTCAGGTCGAATGCTTCCAGTGGCACTGCATCTTTATCGGGAACAGTGGCCACAACCCGGTACCCCTGTTTCTTCAACAAAGCGATAGCGCCATGGGTCTGTCCTTCGGCCTTCCCGTATACATGAAGGTTGAGCCATTTGGAAGCGCCCAGGGCAATTTCATCGTTTACATTGAAAACATTGCGTTGTTCCACCACATGTACATCCTGTATACCGAAGCAGTCACAGGTTCGAAGCACAGCGCTGGCATTGTGCTGCTGGTAGATATCTTCCAGCACAACGGTAATGTACCGGGTACGCCGGGAAAGCACTTCATCGAATCGACTAAGTCTTTCACCAGTAACGAACCCCGACAGGTATTGCACCAAGTCGGTTGTGGCTTCCATGGGTTAGCAATTGGGTTAGGTTTTACAAAACTATTCATTTTCATTAAACTACATCATGATTCATGTTTTTTTTCATTCCGCTGAACCAAATACCTCCTCCCCTGGACGTTCAGACAAATAAAACCATCTTCGCTGCACCCGGGTTGGGCAGGTATCATTCATCAGACATCAGACATCAGACATCAGACCTCATATCCCTCTTCAGTTTTCACTTCCCGATTCCTTTATGTATTTTTGAAGGATAAAACTGATTTCATATATGAACCTTAAGCATTCGCGTACAAAGATCGTTGCTACTATCGGCCCGGCCTGTTCTTCCAATGAAGCGCTCCGCGGTATGATAATGGAAGGAGTGGATGTATTCCGCCTCAATTTCTCACACAGCAAGCATGAGGAGCACTTAAGGGTAATGGAAATAATACGCAGTCTGAACAAGGAGTTGCAGACCAATGTAGCGATCCTTGCCGACCTGCAGGGACCCAAACTGCGTATTGGTGAAGTCGAAAACAACGCAGTGCAGCTGGAAGAAGGGAAGGAAGTGGTTTTCAATACTGAAGCTGAGTTTATCGGCGACAGCGCCAGGCTTTATATGAGTTACAAGGAATTTCCCAGGGATGTTGCCAAAGGGGATGTAATCCTCATCGACGATGGAAAAATCAGGCTCGAAGCCCTCGAAAGCGATGGGAAGGCGAATGTGAGGGCCCGCGTGATCAACGGTGGCATGCTTTCATCCAAGAAGGGCGTGAACCTGCCCCACACAAAGGTTTCATTGCCCAGTCTTACTGAAAAAGACATCCGCGACGCCCATTTTGCCCTCGATAATGACGTAGACTGGCTCGCGCTTTCCTTTGTACGTTCGGCTTCCGACATTCTGGACCTGAGGGAACTTATGAAGCAGAAGAAAAAACATGCCGGCATTATCGCGAAGATTGAAAAGCCTGAAGCCCTGCTGCAGATCGACAACATTATCGATGTAGCGAATGGCATCATGGTGGCGCGCGGCGACCTGGGGGTGGAAGTGCCTTACGACCGGGTGCCGATGATACAGAAGGAAATTGCCTCCAAGTGTATTGCCCGTGGAAAGCCTGTGATCATTGCCACACAGATGATGGAAAGCATGATCACCAATTTCCGTCCCACCCGTGCCGAAGCCACCGATGTGGCCAATGCCGTGATGGATGGAGCCGACGCGCTCATGCTCAGCGGTGAAACTTCGGTGGGCAAGTACCCGGTCGATGTGATTTCGGCCATGCAGCGCATCATCGATTACACCGAGCAGCACGGATTTGTTTACAACCGAGAGCACGCACCGCACGAGATGGCCCGTAACTTCTTCCCCGATTCAATCTGTGCAAACGCCTGCATCATGGCCTCACAAACCAATGCCAGCGCCATTGCATTGTTTACCTTTTCGGGGTATACCGCCTTCAGGATATCCAGTCACAGGCCCCAGGCCCACATCTTCGCCTTTACCCGCAGCGAGGCCCTCATGCGCAAGCTCTCCCTTGCCTGGGGCGTCAGGGCATTCTATTATGACAAATCCGACAATATCGACGAGGCCATCACCGACACCACCAGCCTGCTGAAAGATAACAAACTCATTAACGAAGAGGAAGTGATCATTCACGTGGGCAGCACACCAATCAATGCACGCGGGCAGACCAATCTCATCAAACTGGGATATGTTTAACCTCCCGTAATGGCTCCATTCGCTGAAACCATAAAAACGGTTGAAGACCGCTGGCTTGACCTGCTGTATGATCACTGCAGGGAGTCCTTCTCGGGCGCTCATCTTCCCTCCCACGACCATACCCATCACCTCAGGGTATGGCAATATGCACGCGGAATAATCTGCAGCCTCTGGTTGCAGGGCAGACAGATTTCCCTGGAAGAGATGGAATCGCTTATCATCGCCGTATTTTTCCACGACCTGGGAATGACCCGTACCCACAGCAAAGAACACGGAACAGAGAGTCGCCGGCTCTGTGAGGTATTCTTTCGCTCTCATCCTGACCCGCTTCCTGCAAGTCTTCAGGATATTCTAAGCATGGTGAAACTGCATGACGACAAGGACTACATTGCCTCCAGTCTTTCCGGTGAGCATTCACTGCTTCCTGCCATCCTCAATATAGCCGACGACCTGGATGCCTTTGGGTATGTTGGCGTGTACCGGTATGCCGAGATATATCACCTGCGCGGCATTGCAATACATAATATGCCGGCTGCTATCCTGCCAAACCTTGACAATCGGTTTGATCATTTCAGAAGGTTTCCCGGGCTGCCTCAGGATTTGCGTGAACAACACCAGGCACGCTACCTGCGCACACGAGATTTTTTCTTGGCGCTGGAAAGGTCTTTAAATTCTGAAGAATTAGAAATCGGCTGGCCGGCAAAGGTTATTGGTAGTATGCTTGCGCTGGCAGACACCCCGGGAAGGAAGGTTGAAACTCTCTGGATGAATCCGCAGAACAATACGGATTCACGTATTCACGACTTTTTTCTTGATTTTTCGCAGGAATGGCTATCCGGGAATGAACATGCCTGCTGAAAGTTACGGGTTCGCTGTTCTCAGGAAATTTTCCTGTTTACATAATCCTTATAATCGTCAGTTTTCTTCTTATATGCCTGGCGGAACAGGGGCGATGAGATCATAAAATCGGCAGTAGACCGGTTACAGGCTGTTGGCACATTGTACAGCACTGTGATTCTCAGCAGCGCCTTTACATCCATTTCGTGAGGCTGCGGTTGCATGGGATCCCAGAAGAATATCACTATATCGATTTTCCCTTCTGAACACATCGCTCCAAGCTGCTGGTCGCCCCCGAGCGGTCCCGACTTCAGTTTTCGTATGGATACCTGCTCTTTGTTTCCCGCCTTGCGCATAAGAGCTTCCTCAACCAACCTGCCGGTCGTGCCCGTACATACCATATCCTGGTTGATCAATTCCTGCCAGTTCCATTCCACCCATTCAATCAGGTCCTTTTTGCGGTTGTCGTGGGCCACCAGCGCTATGCGTTTGATTCTTTCCATAGGTTGAATTTTACTGCGCCAAAGGTAATCGTTTCGCAGTATATAATAAAATTGGGTTATCAGGATACCTCAAACTAAAAACAAACTACCGGATTCCCCGAGTGTTGATTCTTATGTAATCGGATGTTGACCGATAAGGATTCGATTCCGGTCAGGATGCAGCCTGGTTTTCATTACCGGGAGTCATATCCTTTTCCCGGATGGCAGCGCTGAAAATAAAAAATGATTTTATGTCGTCGTAAGCCGAAAACTCCCATTGCATGGGCCGGGTGCTTTCACGTGCAATATCGATCAACCCGAGACCAGCGCCGCCTCCCGAAGATATCTTTCCGTCTTTCAGCGTCTGTTTGTACATTTCGCTGAGTTCTTCCTTGCTCATGTGCGAAAGCTTCAGCAGTCGCTCCTTCAGGGGTTTAATTTCCGAGTTGAGAATAAAATTCCCGGTATTGATCACATACTGCCCGTCTTCTATGCTAAGTATGAAGATCCCTTCATGGATATTGCCATTTTTGTACGAATGCTTGCTTATATTCTGAAGAATTTCCACCAGCATGTGGAAGGTTTTCTTTCTTACCCTGAACCGCTGTGAGTCCTGGCGCAGGTTGTTCTCGAGCATTCTCAGGATAGGAACAACCGTGACCTGGCTGTAGTCGCCTTTATGGATCACCAGTATATTTTTCCCCTGCATGAGATGATGCAATTCATTGGCGTGGGTAATAGGAATTTCAAAATCGTCCTCGCCGGCCATTTGCGGATCCTTCATTTTGATCTGAAGGTAGAAATGAGAAAAATGCTCATCGATGGGCGAAAAATAAAAATCCAGCTTCTGCCCCGATTTGCGGGCCATCTCCACCAGTCCGAGACCGGCGCCGCCTTTGCTCGACAGACCCTCATTCTCGAGGATATCCATGTAAAGTTGTTTCAGCTGGTCCTTGTCGAGCTGGTTGATTTTTTCGAGCTTTTCCTTGAGATAGTCGATATTGGAATTGTCAATGAGGTTGGCCGAGGTGATATAATATGAAGCCCCCACGTGACGTGTAATGAACAATCCGGTTTTCACCTTAACCCTTCCTTCAATCGATTCTCCGTGCCTCACTATGTTCTGAAAGCACTCAGCCATGAGGAACGATACCTTGTTGCTCATTTTAGGCTGCTCATGCTGTTGGGAAATGTTGTATTCGCTCAGGTTGATGATCTTGTCTGTAATTTCATCACTGAAATTCCCCTGATAAAAAAAACTCAGGGTATCTCGGTTGAGGCTTCTGAAGAAATTATAGACAATTTGCAAATCCATCCCGATAGTTTTGAAAACTTCACTAAAATAGAAAAAATATTTGTAAATCGGCGATTCTTGCATGTCGGGTTTAAAAAGCACCGATCGGTATGCTTATAACTATTCCCCTGAATTGCCTTGTATTTGCCATGATCCCCAAAATCTTCATTGCTGGTTAAATCCGATCAAAACCAGAACCATCCATCATACCATCCGCAACAGGCGGAAACCAGAAGACCAGAAGACCAGACAGACCAGACAGACCAGAAGACCAGAAGACCAGACAGACCAGACAGACCAGACAGACCAGAAGACCAGACAGACCAGACAGACCAGACAGACCAGAAGACCAGAAGACCAGACAGACCAGAAGACCAGAAGACCAGACAGACCAGAAGACCAGAAGACCAGAAGACCAGACAGACCAGAAGACCAGAAGACCAGACAGACCAGAAGACCAGAAGACCAGAAGCGCGATGACTTATCCCTGAAGATTAAGCCACTGTATTTTGAATATTTTATATCTTCACGGCTTTATTGTGAAGATTATGGCACGTGCAAAAAGGCGGAAAGACACTTCAGGCCGCATGCGTAACCTGATATGGTACCTGTTGGGCATAGGCCTGTTGGTGGCCGTGCTGTTCAGTATGGATACCTACAGGAAATATTTCAAGGCAAACATTAATCTTCCGCCCCACAAGGTTGGTCATTTATACATTCCCACCGGTTCGAAGGCCGAAGATGTATATGGCATTCTCCTCCGCGAAAACCTTATCATTGACCGCAAAACCTTTGAATGGCTTGCCAATCGCAAAGATTTTAAGGATCATATTCATCCCGGTCATTATGTGGTGAGCAAGGGAATGAGCAACAACGAGATCATCCGGATGCTGATGGCCGGCAGGCAAATGCCCGTGAAAGTTACCTTCAACAATCTACGTACCCGCGACCAATTGGCTGAAAAGATATCCACTGAAATCGAAGCCACGAAAGCAGACATACTTCATCTTTTATCCGATGAGCAGTTTCTTTCTCAATACGGCTTCAGCTGCGACAATGTAATGGTGGTTTTTATTCCCAATACTTACCAGATATACTGGAACAGTTCTGCAGAGCAGTTCTTTCTCCGCATGTACAAGGAGTACACGAAGTTCTGGACGGACGAGAGGAAAAAGAAAGCTGAAGCCGCAGGTCTTACGCCCATTCAGGTGAGCATCCTGGCCAGTATTGTGGATGAAGAAACCGAGAAAAAATCGGAAGAACCGGCTATCGCTGGCGTGTACATCAACCGGCTGGATAAGCATATGTTGCTGCAGGCCGATCCCACCGTGCGCTACGCGCTGGGCGATTTCACCATTAAAAGAATTTTGAAAAAACACCTCGAAATTCAGTCGCCCTATAATACATACATTCACCCCGGTTTGCCACCCGGTCCGATCAATATCCCATCCATTGAAAGCATCGAAGCAGTGCTGAATTTCGAAAAGAGCGGGTACCTGTATTTTTGTGCAAAGGAGGATTTCTCTGGCTACCACCACTTCTCCAAAACCATGGAGCAGCATCTCGCATACGCCCGACTGTACCAGAAAGCGCTTACGCAGCACAGGATAATGAAATAGGGGGAGTTAATCCATTTTCAGGAATAATGCAGAAGAACGCTTAAACCAGGTTTACCTCGGGTTCGATATCCACGCCGAATTTTTCTTTCACGCTTTTCTGAATATCTCTGGCCAGGGCTATGATTTCATTGCCGGTGGCATTTCCGTAATTCACAAGCACAAGGGGTTGATTCTTATGTACCCCGGCATCGCCTCTTCTTACTGCTTTCCAACCGCATTGTTCGATAAGCCACGCTGCAGGGATTTTCGCTTCGCCGTGTTTTTGCAAAAAATGAGGTATCTGGGGGTGATCATTGAGCAACGCACTGAGCCGGCTGGCCCCGATCACCGGGTTTTTGAAAAAACTACCCGCATTGCCAATCTCCGCCGGATCGGGAAGCTTCCGCTTTCTGATAGCCAGAATAGCCTCCCTGATCGTTCGCAGGCTAATATCCGGATAATGGTTCAGCTCTTCGCTTATATTCCCATAACTTGTAACAAACACCGGTTTTTTGCGGAGCTGAAAGGTTACAGACAGGATGATCGCCTTCGATTTCAGTTCCCTTTTGAAAATGCTGTCGCGGTAACCAAAGGCACACTGGTGGCCGTGTAATTCCGAGCGGGAAAGATCCTTCACATTCAGCATTTCAACGCGCTCAATGGTATCTCTTGCTTCGGCCCCATATGCTCCGATATTCTGGATGGGACAGCTTCCCACATTCCCTGGAATACCCGAAAGATTCTCCACCCCTCCCAGTCCATGATCAACCGCAAACTGCACAAAGCCATCCCAGTTTTCTCCTGCCATTGCCCTGATTCTTACAAAATTTTCGTCCTCGCCGGTCACTTCTATTCCTTTTAAATCAGGCTTGAGCACTGTTCCCCCGAAATCCCCTGTAAATAAAATATTGCTGCCTCCCCCGAGCACCAGTCTCGGTAATTCGTATAATTCCTTTCTGGCAAGTATCTCCTCAATGTCCTTGACAGTTTTGCAATTTGCAAAATATCTTGCTTTGGCATCGATGCCGAAGGTATTCAGCGCTTTCAGGGAGATATTTTCTGTGATTTCCATATTCTCCGTATCAATTGTTCAAAGATAGGCAATGCATTGCTCAATTTCAAGACGAACCGCGACAGGCAAACCGAAGATTCCTTTTAATCTGTCGCGAATGCATATTACCCACAAAAAATTTATCTTTGATTGAAACAATTTATTGCCGGTGAAGCACATCATTCTTGCCACCACAAACGATCTGGAAACAGACCAGCGTGTACACCGCATTGCCCTTACTCTTTTGAAATCAGGTGCAACCGTTTGCCTGGTTGGCAGGCTTCTTCCCAATTCATCCCCTTTGTCTCCCAGGCCCTATGCCACCCATCGCTTCCGCATGATTTTCCATAAAGGATTTCTTTTTTATGCATTTT
>JAKAMP010000070.1 GCA_021812865.1 Bacteroidota bacterium
GTTTCCAAAGTATCTTCGTTAAACATAGAAAGGGTAAAAATAAGGGCAAAGACCCATGCTGTATAACCTCCCTTTTTCCAACCACTGACTACCGGCTGGTATATGGCATACAGGATCCATAGCAATGCAGGCAACCCGAAGGCAATCCAGAAAGTGACAAACTGGTTATGGGCCCGCTTTCTCCATTCAGGTGCCATAAAATTCAGGTTAGCTGCGTACTCTTCTGCGAAGGCTTGCTTCACATCTCCCGTTCCCACGCCCAGCCAGGGATGCTGCCTGATGATATCCCAGGCTGCCTCCAGGTATACAATACGCTGAGTAACCGAGTGCCCGCTGGGATTTGCCCCCTTCCGGTAGACATCAATCTCCCAGATTACCTGGTATACGTATGGGTACAGTCTCCATTTATCCGCATATATATAATTTGCCAGTCCTGATTCAATGTTATGAATATCTTTATCTGTGAGCGCCTTCACCCCTTCCGCATCCTTCTTCAATCCCTTTGAAGTGAGGTACCTCATCAGGGTAAACCGGATCTGCTGATTCTTCTTATCCGTTCCATCGTAGCCGAAGCTGCTCCGTTTGTTCCATTCTTCCTTCATTTCCTTCTCGCAAACCGAAAGGAAAACATAGTGGCCGTTTTCCAGAATTCTGCTGTGAAGGTCATTTTCATACAGGTTTCCCTGCCGGGTTAAAGAGTCAGGATGTCGCATCTCATCAACGTATACATGGCTGTATCGACTCACGGCGCTGACCAGGTAACCCGCTACCATCAACGCCAGAAAAAACATGGCCGGAAAGATGAATTTTCTCAGCTTTTTATTTCTGCCGGCGATCCAGCCCAACGTAAGAAAATCCAGGATGAGGAACAGGATGATGCCGGTAAAACTTTTTAGGATAAAAATATAAAGAATGAGGAGAACGATGGAAACCACGAAAAAAATCTTCTCATGCCTGAAGAGCTCCTGTCCTTTGTCGTTCAGGTACCAGAATGCAGAAAACAGGGCAAGGTTGATCATCAGGGCCAGCCGGATATGAGAAACAAAAAGCGATGCCTGGCGCGCATCGGTAACGTTGACCGGAAGCCGGCCCGTAAGAACAAGCAGGCTGATCAGTGCGGACACCAGGAGCCCGAGAATGAAAAACACCATGATGGTTTTTCTTTCCCAGTAGGTAAGTTTATACCCTGTGGCTGCGATGAGCGGGATCACAAGCAGGGGAAGCTTTACACGCAGGTCGGCCAGCCCGTAATGAATATCAGAGGTGTTGACCAGCCATAGCACATGGATAAGATAAACAGAGAGAATGAGAAGAAACGCCTTCTGATGAATTGCCGCTTCGTACTTTTGCCTGAAATGCCAGTCAACGATCCAGTTACCGGCCAGGATAATGATTCCAAGGCTCATGCCAAATACCGACAGGGGAAAAGATACTGCCACAAGAATATACCCGGCCAGGGTGATGTGTCGGTTGGGCCAATACATAGACAGCGGTAAAGAATCAGATTTTAATCGCTAAAAGTATCACAATTAAATAAAATTCGGGTACTTTTGCAGATTCTTTCTCCCGTATTTTCCTGTAAATACCATGAGGTGAAGGACATTGAAACAAAATGTGAATATTTTATTTGTTTTAGAAAAAAGATTTGTATTTTTGCCATCCCTATTTTTAGGGTGAATTTTGTATGATTGTAATATATAAAACATTACGAAAGTGGATACGCTGAGCTATAAGACGGTTTTTATAAACAAGGGAACCGCACAGAAAAACTGGGTGGTGGTTGATGCCACTGACCAGATTCTGGGACGTATGAGTACAAGAGTGGCGATGATTCTCAGGGGCAAACATAAAGCCAGTTTCACCCCTCATTCAGATTGCGGTGACAATGTGATTGTGATCAACGCCGACAAGGTGAAGCTTACCGGTAAGAAATGGACTGACAGGCTTCATTTCCGTCATTCAGGATATCCCGGAGGCCAGAAACAGGAGAGCCCTGAGGTATTGTTCAAGCGTAATCCCAACAAACTGGTTGAAGAAGCCGTTCGCAGAATGCTTCCGAAAAACCGCATGGGCAGGCATCTGTTTACCAACCTGCATGTTTTTGCCGGCAGCGAGCATCCGCACCAGGCCCAGAATCCTGAAATCATTGATATCAATACCATTAAATAGGCAGTATGGAAGTAGTTAATTCAATCGGCAGACGTAAATCATCGGTAGCCCGCATATATGTGAAGGACGGAAAAGGGAAGATCATGGTGAATGATAAAGACTTCACCGCATATTTTCCAACTGAAGAATTGCAGGCAAGGGCCAAACAGCCCCTGGTAATTGCTGAAGCTGCTGAGAAGTACGATATCTCCGTGAACATCGCCGGCGGCGGAATGACTGGCCAGGCTGAAGCCCTGCGCCTTGCCCTCTCCCGTGCACTGGTTAAAATTGACCCTGAAAAGAAACCCGTACTGAAAGCCAACGGATTCCTTACCCGCGATCCCCGCGAAGTGGAACGTAAAAAACCTGGTCAGCCTGGTGCCCGCAAGAGGTTCCAGTTCAGCAAGCGCTGATCCTTACCGGGGTTGTTTAGTATCAAAATTGACAGGACTTCCTTCATGGGAACTACCTGTCAGTTGCTTTGAATGAATGTAAACAATCAAATACCAATCAAATGTTAAAAGTTACTTTCGAACAATTACTGGATGCCGGTGTGCATTTTGGACACCTCAAAAGAAAATGGAATCCGGCCATGGCTCCCTATATTTTCATGGAAAAGAACGGGATCCACATCATCGATCTTCAGAAAACCATAGTTAAATTAGACGAAGCAAGCGGCGCCCTGAAATCCATCGCGAAATCGGGCCGCAAAGTCCTTTTCGTAGCCACGAAAAAACAGGCAAAGGACATCGTTGCTGAAAAAGTGAAAGGTGTTAACATGCCTTTCGTGACTGAACGCTGGCCTGGTGGCATGCTCACCAACTTTCCTACCATCAGGAAAGCAGTCAAGAAAATGTCATCCATCGATAAAATGTCCACAGATGGAACGTTCGATAACCTGTCAAAGCGTGAAAAGCTTCAGGTAAACCGTCAGCGTGCAAAACTGGAAAAAAACCTTGGCAGCATTGCCGATCTTACCCGTCTGCCTGCCGCCCTTTTCGTGGTTGACGTGATCAAGGAACATATTGCCGTTAAAGAAGCCCGCAGGTTGAGTATACCGGTATTCGCCATCGTCGATACCAACTCAAATCCGAATATTATCGACTTCCCCATTCCGGCCAACGACGATGCCTCCAAATCAATCGCCCTCATTATCGATGTGGTGACCCAGGCTATCGAAGAAGGTCTGCAGGAAAGAAAGATGGAACGCGATGCCGAACCCGCCCGCGAAAAGAAATCAAGGAAAGGTGAAATCGAAGACCTCGAGGAAGAACTGGAAGAAGTTGAGACCGAAGAGGAAGAAGAACTCGAAGAAGGCGTTGCTGTAGCCGGTGAAGTTGAGAATGAAGAAGCCCACGAAGAAACCGAAGGCGGAGAAGGCGAAATCGAACCCGTGGCAGGCAGCAAAAAAACCAAAATAACCCGTAAAGCCGCACCTGCCAAGAAGACTGCCCTCAAGAAAGGTCCGAAACAAGACTAATAATCACTGAACTTTAAAGATACTTACAATGGCCGAAATTAGTGCATCAGATATCAGCAAATTAAGAAAACTTACCGGTGCAGGAATGATGGACTGCAAAAAAGCTTTGGAAGAAGCTGCCGGCGATGTGGAAAAAGCAATTGAGATTATCCGTAAAAAAGGACAGGCAATCGCCAATAAGAGAGCCGACCGTGAGGCCAGTGAAGGCGTTGCCCTGACCAAGGTCACCGCAGACGGGAAAACCGGCGTGATGATCGTTCTGAACAGCGAAACCGACTTCGTAGCCAAAAATGCCGATTTCATCGGCCTGGCCGAAAATATCCTCGCGATTGCCCTGAAAAATCAGCCTGCCGACCTCGACGCCCTCAAAGCTCTTCCAATGGATGGCAAATTCACTGTACAGGACAAAGTGGTTGAAAAACTCGGTATCATCGGGGAAAAACTTGAACTCTCCTATTACGCCAAGATCTCTGCCGAAAAGGTGATGGATTACATCCACCCCGGTAATAAACTTGCCGTACTGGTTGGTTTCAACCAGGCTGACGCCCCCTACCAGGTATGCCGCGACGTGGCCATGCAGATCGCTGCCATGAACCCTGTTTCCTTGGATAAAAGCGATGTCCCTCCAAAAATCCTTGAACAGGAAATGGATATCGCCCGCGAACAGGCCCGCAAGGAAGGCAAACCTGAAAATATGATCGAGAAGATCGCCGATGGAAAACTCAACAAATTCTTCAAGGAAGGCACTCTTCTCAATCAGGAATTTATCAAGGACAACAAAAAAACCGTCCGCGATTACATGAAGGAATCCAATAAAGATCTTACCGCTACAGTATTCAAAAGATTTTCACTGTCCCTGTAAGAGATTTCCTGCCGAACATATTGTACAGGCTGCCCTTCCGGCAGCCTGTTCTTTTTATATTGACCCCCCTTACGGATAAGTGATCCTTGTTCTCGATGGCCAAACAAATCCAACTTGTATTTCAGGCCAGACCGGCACAGTATGACCAATGTCCTTTGCTTTATCAGGGTTATTTCTTTACCTTGCATACTGAATGATTGCCTTCCCGGTTCAGGAAATATTTTTTTGAAGGTATGAAATGCAAACCCCGGGAAAACAAACTTTACATGAAAACAGGAATGAAATACAAACGCGTTTTATTGAAGCTTTCGGGCGAATCGCTCGGTGGACCAAACCAGCAGGGTATCGATCCTGTGAGGTTGAAGGAATTCTGCAGCAGCATTGCACAGGCAGTGCAAGCCGGGGTCGAAACCGGTATTGTGCTTGGCGGTGGAAATATTTTCAGGGGATTAAAAGGAGTGGATAAAGGTTTTGACCGCGTCAAAGGCGACTACATGGGTATGCTGGCTACGGTGATCAACGGACTGGCATTGCAATCCGAACTCGAAAACCAGGGTATTGCTTCCAGGCTTTTTACTGCCATTCGCATGGAACCGGTGGGCGAAGGTTACAGCCGGGATAAGGTAATGCAGGCCCTGAAACAGAAGGAGGTGGTAATCTTTACTGCCGGCACGGGAAACCCGTTTTTTACTACCGATACAGCCGCCGCCCTGAGAGCCGTGGAAATGAAAGCCGAGGTGCTGCTCAAAGGTACCCGGGTGGATGGAGTATATTCAGCCGATCCTGAAAAAGACAAAACGGCCATCCGGTTCAGCGAAATTACTTTCGACGAAGCTTATAACCGCGGGCTGCATATTATGGACCTGACCGCTTTCACCCTTTGCAAAGAAAACAGCCTCCCGGTGATCGTTTTCAACATGCACGAAAAAGCTAACCTCATGCGCGTTCTCCGTGGCGATGCCACCGGTACCCTTATCATTCCCTAAAATTTTAAACCTCACTGAATAAAACACCTCTGACTGACAATTGCAAACCCCATGCTAACAAAATCACAAACACGGGTGTTCCATCAGTCCTCAAATAATCATACTATGAAACATCTGTATCCCATTCTTATGTTTGTTTTTCTCTCATCCATGCTTTCAGCCCAAAAAAATCCCAACCTGGCAAAAACACCCCCTATGGGATGGAACAGCTGGAACAGGTTTGCCTGTAACGTGGATGAAAATCTTATCAGGAACATGGCCGATGTGATGGTGTCGAGTGGTATGAAAGATGCTGGCTATGAATACGTCGTCATAGACGACTGTTGGCAGGTATCGCGTGATAAGAACGGGGTGATCGTGCCCGATCCTAAACGTTTTCCATCGGGCATCAAAGCCCTGGCCGACTATATCCATTCCAAGGGGCTGAAACTGGGCATATATTCCGATGCAGGCCGCTTTACCTGCCAGCATAGGCCTGGCAGTTACGGGTATGAGGAACTGGATGCAAAAACCTATGCCTCCTGGAACGTTGACTATCTCAAATACGACTGGTGCGCTACACAGGGCATCGATCCCAAGTTGGTTTATCCTAAAATGAGCGCCGCCCTTGCCCAGTCAGGCAGGGATATTGTTTTCAGCATTTGTGAATGGGGGTCCAGCCGTCCATGGTCATGGGCTACGAATGTGGGTCATTTGTGGCGGACTACCGAAGACATCGTTGATTGCTACGACTGTAAAACCGACTGGGGTGGTATGGGATGGACCCTAATCCTCGATGAGCAGGTAGGACTCGAAAAATATGCCCACCCGGGCGCCTGGAACGACCCCGATATGCTGGAAGTGGGCAATAAAATGCTCAAATACAACGAAAGCCAGGCCCACTTCAGTTTCTGGTGCCTGCTGGCTGCTCCGCTGATGGCAGGAAATGATCTCGTCACCATGTCCGATAGCACAAAGAGCATTCTTCTCAATAAGGAAGCCATTGCTGTTGACCAGGATCCGATCGGCGTTGAGGGCAGCAAAAAATACGATGACGGCGACTTCGAGATCTGGACCAAACCTCTGCAGAATGGAGATATCGCCCTGATCCTCTTTAACCGCAACAAACACGAATTCCAATTCCCCGTCGACTGGTCATGGGCCGGGATTAACGGAAACTGGAAACTCAGGGATCTATGGCAACATAAAGATATCGGGACTACTGCAGACTGGAAAAGTTTTGCCATCAAGGGCCATTCAGTTTTATTTTTCCGTTTATCAAAAATCGGCTGAGACAGAATAATTTTGCCTGCGGTTTTGTACAGGTACATTTCAATAAAAAATATACTATCTTAATGCACTCTTTAAAAACACTTTGAGTTATGCATGAAGAAATCCAGTTTGTGCTCGATATTGCACACGAAAAAATGGACAAGGCTGTGAAACATCTCGAGAATGATTTGCTGAAACTGAGGGCAGGGAAAGCAAATCCTCATATTCTTGATGGCATTCATGTTGACTATTATGGCGTGATTACTCCCCTTAATCAGGTTTCAAATATTACTACTCCCGATGCCCGTACCATTGTGGTTCAGCCCTGGGACAAGAAGATGATTGAACTCATCGAAAAAGCCATCCTGGCTGCCAATGTGGGTCTTACACCGGCCAATAACGGGGAAGTTATCCGTCTGAATGTTCCTCCTCTTACCGAAGAGCGCCGTCGTGATCTCACCCGCCAGGTGAAACACGAAGCGGAAGCAACCAAAGTGACCATCCGCAATTTCCGCCGGGAAGCAAACGAAGACATGAAAAAGCTTGAGAAAGACGGAATTCCCGAAGATGTAATCAAGGAAGGCGAACACGAGGTACAAAAACTTACCGATAACATGATCAAAAAAGTGGATGACCATGTGGTAAAGAAAGAACAGGAAATCATGACCGTTTAATGAATTCTTGGATTCTACCATATAAAAAGGGGGTACCATCGGGCCCCCTTTCTTTATTCATTGCATTGTACAATAATCCCCGTTATAACTGCTTCCCCCACATTTCAAAAACATAGACCGTTCAGGTTGCAATGGCCAGACAGTGATCCGTCCATTTTCAGACATTCCCAGAATACATTTCATTCCAAAATTATGCAAACAGCCAAAAGCTAAAAGCTCTACTAAAGAAGCTCTGCCAAATAAGCTCTTTCAAAGAAAGTGCAGCCCTATATTTTAATAAAGATTTTCCGTTTGTACATCTGCCACAGAATGAAATAAAGCACCAGGAATCCTCCGGTGTAATGGAAGAATGGGTACCAGTCTCCCACGTATTTCTCCAGGCCTTTGAAAGGTACATCGGCAATTTTTCCCCAGTCGAACAGATGTGACGCACAATAGGCAAAAATGGCATTCATGCCGATTACAACAAAGAAAGTGCAGCTCCTTTTGAAATCGAGAAAATCCACTATCCAGTAAAACAATGCCAGCAGCAGTACGCATATACCACCTGAAAACAGTACGAATGAGCTTGTCCAGATGTGTTTGACAATGGGGTGCCATATATTCCAGAAAAGACCCAGCAGAATAAGCACAATGCCGGCAACCACAAAGTAAACCAGCGTCTTCTTTTTATCCATGCCTGCCTGCAACAGATACCCGGAAAATACACCCAGCATCACGGTAGCGCCAAAATTAAGGCTGCTAACAATCCAGCTGTATGTGGTTCCATCCTGGAACTGTCCGAAAACGAGTTTGTCGAAATAGATGGCGAAATTACCTTCGGGGGTAATGACGCCTGAACCCACACCGGGAACCGGGGCAAGGGCCAGAATAGCCCAATATACCAGCATAAGCAGGAAAGTAAATATCATTTGCCACTTTACCCCAAGGTAAAGAATCAGCACCGAAGCAATGAGGTAACCGCTGGCAATGGCCTGCAGGGTATTGCTGTAAAACTTCAGCTGCGACCAGTCATAATCAAGCAGGTTTCCCTGAACACACATGCCAAGAATCCACAAAATAATGAACCTACGTATGATATGCGGCCAGAGGGCGGACTTTGAAGAATTCTGCTCCAGTCTCCGCCGGTATGAGAACGGCATCGAAACCCCTACAATAAAAAGGAACAGGGGCATGATGATATCGTAAAACCGGAACCCTGTCCATTCAACATGATCCAGTTGGGTACTCAGGAACCCGGTTACCGAACCGTGAAATACATTGTCCAGGCTTTTGATGATGAACTCCCCGCCAATGATCCAGAACATGTCAAACCCCCGCAGGGCATCTACAGAAGCTACACGGCCCGTGGCGCCGGTAACAGGCCTGCTTACGTGAAATGAATTGAGATCGGTCATATGCTTGTTTTTTCTAAAAATAAAAAAATACCTCCTCACCGTCAAATCCTTCATGGAATATTTCAACCCATTTATACTTCCTACCCTGGCAGGGAAACTCCTATGCCATAATCGAATGACCCGTTGCTATTGATATTGCAGCTCATGCTTTCCGGAACCAACGTGCAAAGGGCATTACAGTCTTATTTGAGCAATGATTTTGCAGTTCCCGCCTATAATGTATATTTTTAGTTTGCTGAAATGCATATGTGTACCTGAAGCCGTTAACCAAATCATTGAATTATGAAGACTCTTCGCTATGTTATCCTGCTGATAGCCGCTGGCTTCCTGCTTATACAAGGGTGTACCAAACCTCAACCACTTGACGACTACCAGAAAACTGCAGACCTGTTTAAAAATCCCCCTGCAGATTATACCACAGCTCCGTTCTGGGTATGGAATGACAAGGTTACACAGAAAACCATTGACGAGCAGTTGGCGCAATACAGGCAGAATGGGATCATGCAACTGATTGTTCACCCCAGGCCCGGACTGATCACCCCATACCTTACCGAAGAATGGTTCAACCTGGTAAAATATGCCACTGCCCATGCGAAGGAAATGGGTATGAAACTTTGGCTGTA
>JAKAMP010000071.1 GCA_021812865.1 Bacteroidota bacterium
GCGGAGCACCAAAGTTTCCTGTCCCGACTTCAGATCAATTTCCCAAATTTCACCTTGGCCGGTGGTCTGGTTGGCTTTGGTAATAAGAAGCTTGTCTCCCTTTACGTAATTGGGCGATGATCCATCGGTGTATTGTGTGGTAATAGATGTGTTTGTCTCGATCGACCAGATGGAATAGGACCATATCACTGGCATATTAGGCGCCTGCTGCGATGCCATTCCCCTCGTGTAAAAAATCTTTTGTCCGTCGGAGGAAAAACAAGGTGAATTGGCAGTGCCCGATTGTGCCTCGGTAAGATGCTTGATGGAACTTCCTTCATTGGTATTGATCAGGCAGATGGTCGATTTGTTATCGCCGGGGAAATAGCCCGAAAATGCAATGCTGTTGCCATCGGGTGAAAAACAAGGGTTCGATGCCGAAATACCGAAGGTGCGCTGCACAGATGATCTTCCGCCCTTGGTTGACTTCACCTCCACATTGCCTTCTTTTTGGTTGGCCGCAGTAGAAGCAATATACACCAGTTTGTCTCCATCGGGAGAAATATCTAACATCGATCCGGTATACCAGGTTGCCTTGGTTCCAGAGATACTCACTGCTGGTCCCCATACTACCTGATCTTCATTGGTTATTTCCACAAACTTGCGGCCTGCTTCCTGCGGTACAGATATCTGTGAATAGTCCGCTACCGTCAATACATTGCAGGCATAGGCTACTAATACAAGGACCGGCAAAACAAAAAATAGTCGTTTCATATAATGGGTATTAATGATTCTTGAAAACTGATTTATTTTGTGGAGGAACAAATGGCCACCAAATAGAATTCCTGCGAAGGTGCCCAGTAATGCATACCACCTACTGCTTTTTATACCAAACTCTCCCTGCTTTTTTGGCTTTTAACATATTAACCAGTATTGATAAGCCTTCAATCAAGTTTTTACCTGCCTAAAGTATAAAATTTTCCCTTAATTCTCATTGAAAATGGGGTATATTCTTAAATTATTTTCTGATAGTATTATTTTATCTGAAACATTGCAAAATGAAACAGAAATAAATAATTTACCATGCTTTTGGCTTTTGAGCTTTGGCTGTTCGCATGATTCGTCAACAGCGGGAATTTGAGCCAATATTGACCATCGTTTGACTATCGTCAGGCCAAGCTAACCATACACCCTTTGGTTTTCATTTTCCAGATCAGGCTACCTGTTCTGCAAACCCGGTCTGAAACCTTTCATGTTTGAAGGTGTCGGAAATACGCCGGCTGAATGAAGAATACCCGTTGATAAATTGATGTATATTTAAGGCCTCAAATCTCCGTAAATTACCCATCATGAGAAAAACAGCGATTTTTATCCTCCTGTTTCTGTCTGCAGCAGCAATTGGCCAAAAACAGGATACAACCGGAATGAACAACTGGAAAACCCTGTACAGGGCAACCCCCACAAAGATCAATGACCTGGTTCATACAAAACTTGAGGTCAGGTTCGATTATGCAAAATGCTGGATGTATGGCAAGGCATGGATTACCCTGCATC
Organism: Bacteroidota bacterium; assembly: GCA_021812865.1. Lineage (GTDB taxonomy): Bacteria > Bacteroidota > Bacteroidia > Bacteroidales > JAAYUG01 > JAKAMP01. The sequence goes on from JAKAMP010000071.1 coordinate 1,534, forward strand.
CTCATTTCTATCCTACCGACTCGCTGAACCTCGATGCAAAGAGTATGATTATCAATGAAATATCAATTATCAAGGGCAAAAGCAAAATTCCCCTGAAATTTACTTACGACAGCCTGAGCCTGAATATCACTCTCGACAGGATATATAAAGGCGGAGAGAATTACATGGTTTTCATCGATTACATTTCGCGGCCCAACGAGATCAAATCCCCAGGAAGCAGGGCTATCTCATCGGCAAAGGGACTGTATTTCATCAATCCCGATGGAAAAGATAAAAATAAGCCAACGGAAATCTGGACCCAGGGAGAGACTGAATCGAATTCAGTATGGGTGCCGACCATTGATAAACCGGACCAGAAGACCACCGATGAGATCAGCATGACGGTGCCCGCAAAATATGTTACCCTTTCCAATGGCCTGTTGGTGAGCAAAAAACTGAATGCCGATGGTACCCGCACCGATACCTGGAACATGAACCTGCCTCATGCTCCCTACCTTATGATGATGGCGGTGGGCGATTATGCCATCATTAAAGACCATTATAAGAACAAGGAGGTGAATTATTATGTAGAGAAGGAATATGCTCCAGTAGCCAGAAAAATATTCGGCCTCACTCCCGAAATGATCGCCTTCTATTCCCGTATTACCGGGGTGGATTATCCCTGGCAGAAGTATGACCAGATCGTGGCAAGGGATTATGTAAGCGGCGCCATGGAGAACACCACGGCCACCCTGCATGGCGAATATGCCCAGCAGGATGCCCGCCAGCTGATCGATGGTAATGGTTGGGAAACGGTAATAGCCCATGAGCTGTTTCACATGTGGTTTGGCGATGATGTGACTACCGAAAGCTGGAGCAACCTGGCTATCAATGAATCGTTTGCCGATTATAGTGAATCCCTCTGGGAGGAATACAAATACGGCAAGGATGCCGGCGATGCAGAAAATTACCAGGGCATGCAGACATACCTGCGCTCAGGCAGTGATAAAAAGGACCTGGTACGGTTCTATTACCGCGATAAAGAAGATATGTTCGATGCGGTGAGCTACCAGAAAGGAGGATGCATCCTTAATATGCTGAGGAATGTAGTGGGCGACAGCGCCTTCTTTAAATCGCTTAACCTTTTCCTTACCCGGCATAAATTCCAGGCTGTGGAAGTCCAGCAACTGCGCCTTGTTTTCGAAGAGGTTACCGGGCGCGATATGAACTGGTTCTTTAACCAGTGGTTTTATGGAAGCGGCCATCCCAGGCTCCGGATCAATTATACCTACAACAAAGGTTCACACCAGGAAAAAGTGGTAGTAAGCCAGATACAGTCCGGCAATGCATTTTCCTTCCCTACCACCATCGATATTTACCAAGGGAGAGATAAAAAGAGGTTCAATGTTTGGGTAACCCACCGTACCGATTCCTTTACTTTCGCCGTTGCCGGGGAACCCGAACTGGTCAATTTCGATGGCGATAAAGTTCTTCTATGCGAAAAATCTGAAAACAAAGCCATTGATAACTACGTCTTTCAGTACGAACATGCTGCAAAGTATATCGACAGAAGGGAGGCCATTGAATATGCCGCGAGAAATCAGAAGGATGTAAAGTCCCTGAATCTCCTTAAACTGGCTATGAAGGATCCCTATTTCGGATTGCGCAGGCTTGCACTTCAACGGATTTACCTCAGAAATGATTCATTAAAAAAAGAATTTGCCCCAATCCTGCTGAATATTGCAAAATCCGATCCTAAAACTGTAGTGAGGGCCGATGCCATTGATGCCTTAGGAAGTTTTAAAGACCAGCAGTATAAATTTTTATTTCTCGATGCATTGAAGGATTCTTCCTATGCCATTGCTGCCAGTGGATTACGTGCACTCACCGTCATCGACACTGCTGAAGCCCTGAAAGAGGCAGAAATGCTGAATAAGCAGAATATCAAGGGAGAACTCAAACAGTCAACAACAAATCTGTTGTATACTTATGCGGATGAGCAAAGTTTTGATGATCTTGCCGGTCGCTTTGACGCTCTTCCCTTTGGCAATGAAAAGTTTTCTATCCTCCAGCCTTTTGCCAACTTCCTGAAAAGGGTGAAGAATCCTGAAAAATTCAAAGCCGGCATCGATATGATTGTGCGCTTCCGGGACGCCATTCCGGAACAATATCGGGCGAATGTTAATCCTTACATCAACGGAATGGTGCTCAATGGCATAGCCATGAGTAAACAGAATACAGGTGCCACCGACCTTGCAGACTATGTGAAAAGCAAGATCGGGGGTGCAGATAAGCCGGTTACTGCATTGGAAGTGCCCGTAGAATTGCTTCGTAAGTATGCCGGTGATTATGAATACAATGGCGCAACGCTGAAGATAAATCTGAAGGAAAATAAATCGCTCACCCTGGGTATTCCGGGGCAGCAGGAAGTTGAGCTGACTCCGGTCTCACGGACAAAATTCAATTTCAAATTTATAGACGGGTACTCCGTGGAATTCAATTCCAACGGGAAGGGCGAGGTAACCGGGCTTACTTTCGAACAGCCTTCGGGCACTACCAGGGCAACGCGAAAAACTAACTGACCGATAGATGAATAGGCGGCAAATGATTACCAATATGGCTGGCGCAGCGGCCATCACGGCCACAGGAATTCCAATGAGAACAATTGCGGATGGAGAAAAGCCCCATTCAGGCCGGCTGAAAGGGAATATACATCATTCTGTGAGCCAATGGTGTTATGGAGATATTCCCCTTGATCAGTTCGTACCGGCATGTGCTGCCATGGGTATTGAATCTGTTGAATTGCTGCAGGAAAAAGACTGGCCCGTGGTTCAGAAATATGGACTGAAGTGTGCCGTGGGCTACGCAACCGACTACGGCATTCCCAGAGGTTTTAACCGGGAGGAAAATCATGCAAAACTGATTGCTGATTATGAAACCATGATCCCCAGGGCTGCTGCTGCCGGGGTACCCAATCTCATTTGCTTCTCAGGGAACAGGGAAGGCCAGAACGATAACGAAGGATTGATTGTGTGTGCAAAGGGACTCCGAAAACTGATGCCCCTGGCCGAGAAACACGGGGTTACCATCATCATGGAACTGCTCAACTCATATGGGCACAAAGATTACCAGTGCGACAAAACCGAATGGGGCGCTGCGCTTTGCGAGATGGTCGGTTCGGACCGGTTTAAACTGCTATATGATATTTACCACATGCAGATCATGGAAGGTAATATTATTGACACCATCAGGAAATACAACCGGTACATCGGGCATTACCATACCGGAGGCGTTCCTGGCCGGAACGAGATCGACGATACCCAGGAACTCAATTATCCGGCTATCATGAAAGCCATCGTTGCAACTGGTTTCAAAGGTTATGTGGGACAGGAATTCGTACCGACCGGTAACGATAAACTTGCTTCCCTGAAAAAGTGCATCGCCATATGTGATGTCTGAATGAAAATCCCAGAAAAAACAACAGCCGGTGAATGAAATACCGGCTGTTTGTATATTGAAAGGATAGCAAATCAATGGAAAAGCTTCTGCAAAAATGCTTTCATTTCATTCCAGGAGTTCTTGTCGGCTTCGGCGTTGTATGCAATGGGCATATTAAACTGTTTTCCCACAGCCGTAGAATTTGGATTGGTAAAGGCATGGGTGGCATTCGGGTAAACCTTGAAAGTATAATCTGCTCCGATGGAATCAAGCTGGCGCCTGAAGGTGTTTACGTCAGCTGCTGAAACAAATTTGTCGTCAGCTCCATGGCAAACCAGAATTTTTGCTTTCAACAGTCCTTTTGTGGCAGGGACTCCTGCAAGTCCTCCGTGAAAGCTAACTACTCCCTTCAGGTCTGCACCTAGTTTGGCAGAGTTCAGCACTACTGAACCTCCAAAGCAGTAACCAATTGCTGCCATCTTCGAAGGGTCGGTCTGCGGAAATTCCTTTAGCCTGTCAATCGCAGCGTCCATCCGGGATTTATCGAGCTGCGGATCCTGGTAGAAAGGTTTGGTAAGGGCTTGTGCTTCCTGTGGATTAGCGGCTGTTTTACCATCGCCAAACATATCGACTGCCATAGCAATGTATCCAAGGTTGGCCAGCATCCTGGCACGCATTTTAGCGTAATCATTCAGGCCCCACCATTCATGCACTACAAGAATGGCAGGTCGTTTACCCTTTATATTCTCATCAAATACCACATAACCCTTTAAAGTAGTACCGTTGGAAGCGTAGGTAACATACTCTTCCTTAAGCTTGGAATGGGGAGTTGATGCACCAGACTCCGGTGTTATTGTCAGCATAATCATCCATAAGATTAGTCCAGAAATAATAGTCTTCACTTTCATACTTCACGGTTTTTATTTATTCTGGAAATGTTTTCAGATAAACAACGGCGGATAAAGAAGGTTCATGCCTTTTGCATCGTTCAGCTAAAATGCGAAAAATATTGTCCGCTCACTTGAAAAATAAAAAGGTGCCTGATATTTCCGGCACCTTTGTTATAATTTCTGATTAAAACCCTCAATTATCCTTCGTCTTCCTCCGGTTATCGCCCGATTCCTTCTTATCTTGGTTTTCCGATTTAGGCTTTACCTGCGGGTTCTGCTTGGGATTAACTGTTGTATTTTTTGGATTCTGCTTGTTGATTGCAGGATTGGTTCTCTGTATATTCTGCTGCTTCATGTTGTTGCGGTTTCCCTGATCCGGCTGGTTGTAATTTTGCCGCTGATAGTTCTGCTGCTGGTTGCCCTGGCTCTGGTTTCCCTGGTTACTGTTACCGGGATTTACATTCTGCTTCCGATTGTTTCCCTGGCTGTTCTGCTGTTGGTTGCCGTAATGGTTTCCGTTGTTTTGGCCCTGGTTCTGGAGCCTCCGGTTATCATTTCCCGGGTTTACATTCTGGTTCCGATTGTTTCCCTGGTTTCCCTGTTGTTGGTTCTCATTCTGATTTCTGTTGCCACGATTTTCACGGTTTTCAAAACGCTGGTTTGAATTCACAGGATTCGTGTTGTTTCTTCTCTCATCATTCTCTCTCTGGATATTTCCCTGGTTTTGATTACCTAAATTGCCCGGTTGGTTCTCATTCTGGGTTTGGCGTTGTCTGTCGGAATTATAATAGTTCCCGTTGTTCTGCTGATTATTCTCAGGCTGGGGATTAACATTCGGATTATTTTGCTGGTTTCCGTTGTTCTGGTTATTGCCCTGGTTCACACGCCTTCTCTCACTATCGTAGTAATTTCCATTATTCTGCCGGTTATCATTCTGTGGCTGGTTGATCTGTTGCTGGTTATTCTGCTGATCCCTGTTTTCATTTACTCTCCGTCGATCTCCACCCTGCGAATTACCGTTCGTTGGGGTATTTTCATTGGAATTCCTGTTGAAATTTGCATTCGGGTTGGCGTTGCCCCGGGAATTGTTATTGTTGATCGAAGGGTTGTTATTTATTGGTTTGTTGTTACTCCCGTGTTCTGAAGAGGATACTTCACTTACGTTATAAACCCGGGTAGGAGCAATCTTTTTGTCCTGGGTTTCCGAACGCCTCACAATGGGCCTGTATATTCTGAGTTCGCCGTTGGTCATGGTTTCACCGGGACGGTTTTCCTCCCTGATGACTACCGGCTTACATGTTCTTCCGGTGTATCTTTCTACTTCGTCGGCCTTCGGACCTGCATAGTACCGTTCGTTACGGCTGTTGTCCACATAAATATTATTGATGACCGTAGAATTGTTGATGATGGTGACATTATTAGTCCGGTTTATATAATAGCGGTTGATGTCGGGCCTATCAAAATCGTTTTCGTGAACAAATATCCAGTGATCGTTCGGAATTGAATATTCGTTTGTATATCCCATAGAGATACTCATGCCGGGTCCCAGGGGAGCCCATCCATAATACCCGCTCGATCTACGCCAGCTTACCCAGGCAGGGCCCCATTCATAACCCGGAACCCAGTACCACCCAATCTGAACATCAAATCCCCAGCGTCCATAATGAAATGGAGCCCATCCCCAGCTGTAATCTGAAACCCAGGTCCACCCGCAATCGGCATATATCCAATGTCCCCTGGAGGCATAAGGCTCAAAGCCTGCATCTGAACTAGGCACCCATACATATCCGTAGGTGGGATAATCTACCCACATCCCGTAAGGCGCCAGGTCATCATAAAAGGTCTGGAAACTGACATCTCCATTGCCGTATTGGGTTGTTACCGTAGTGGTTCCTGTATTGTAATTAGTAGATACACTGCTGTTTACAGGCGTATTGTAGTCATTTGACTGATAAGTAGGCGTAGGTTGTGAATAATAAGTACGTCCTGTGTAACAGGATGTAAGTCCGGCAAAGATAATGAGGAACCCAAAAATCAATGGTTTCGGGAAGGTTTTCGGAATCCTTTTATAAGGTTGTGTAGAAGTTTTCATGGCGGTGAATTTTATGTAAATATAATCCGATTAAACAGTATTCAACTGGTTGAGATTCGTAACTTTAAAGAGATTAAAACAAAACTTGTGCCACAAAATAATCTTTTTTTGAATCTTATGGCATAGATAAGATTTTACGGAACAGCCTGATAAAAGTTGCTTGTTATTGAACAGGTTGATGAATGAAGGCGCTTAAAACTGAGATTCCTTTTGCAGCATATCAAACAGCGCGCCCGCAGTATCGGCCACCACCTGCCTGCAGATGCTTTTGTGATGTTTCCTTTCGGTTATCTGGGCCTCAGTTGCATGTTTACTGATCAGTTCAAAACAATTGGAGCTGCCATGAATTTCTTCTATCAACTGGTTGAGTTCCCTCACTTTCCTGTAGGCAGTGAGCTTGGTTTCCATATCTTTTGGATCACGGTTGCCATAGGCTAGGCCCAGAACCATAAATGAGCCTGTAAGGGCTCCGCATTTCTGCCTCAGGCGGCCCATACCTCCGCCAAAGGTCGATGAAATTTTCTTTGCTGTGTCTTCGTCTAAATCAAATAAACCGGCATAGGTCATCAAGATGGACTGAGAGCAGGCATATCCTTCATCAAACAGGGCGAGCGCTCTTTCTATGGATTCTTGTTTTGTCATACTATAATTAAAGAAGGATTGACAGAATTTCTGCCAATCCTTATTCATCTAAAACGGGGACATATTTATTTCCGATCTGTTATCGGGTTCGCAGCAAATTATTTGGCCTGCGAGATACCTACTGCTACGGCGACTGAAGCGCCCACCATCGGGTTATTTCCCATGCCAATCAGTCCCATCATTTCAACGTGTGCCGGAACAGAAGATGATCCAGCAAATTGGGCATCAGAGTGCATGCGGCCCATGGTATCGGTCATGCCGTAAGAAGCCGGACCGGCAGCCATGTTGTCGGGATGCAGAGTGCGGCCTGTGCCACCACCAGAGGCAACTGAGAAATATTTTTTGCCCTGTTCAACGCATTCCTTTTTATAGGTACCCGCAACCGGATGCTGCAAACGGGTAGGATTGGTTGAGTTTCCGGTAATGGAAATATCAACGCCTTCCTTATGCAGAATGGCCACCCATTTGAGCACATCGTCCGCTCCGTAGCAGTTCACCTTAGCACGGTCGCCCGATGAATAGGCAATGCGCTTTACTTCTTTCAGTTCGCCGGTTATATAATCAAACTGGGTCTGAACATAAGTGAAACCATTGATACGGGCTATAATTTTTGCTGCATCCTTGCCGAGACCATTCAGGATGACCCTCAGGGGATGTTTACGCACCCGGTTGGCCGACTTGGCTATACCTATTGCACCTTCGGCGGCTGCAAACGATTCATGCCCTGCCAGAAATGCAAAGCACTGCGTTTCTTCCCGGA
>JAKAMP010000072.1 GCA_021812865.1 Bacteroidota bacterium
ACCACTACCGAGTTTCATTACGAAATCCTCGAAGCCCGACTGCGCGAACTGTCTTTCCTGAACAAGGGCATTCGCCTGAGTTTGCTTGATAAGCGCGAAAAGGAGGAAAATGGAAATGGCAACGGCAATAGCAGCGAAAATGACCATCAGAATGGCAATGGTCACGATAAATACAGAAGCACCAGCTTCTTTTCGGAGGATGGCCTCAAGGAGTTCGTCATCTTCCTCGATGAAACGCGCGAAAAACTCACCGAAAAAATCATTTATTTAGAAGACAACAAGAATGAAGTATTGGTTGAGATTGCTATGCAGTATAATACTTCATTCTCTGAAAATGTTCATTCTTATGTGAACAACATCAATACCATTGATGGAGGTACGCATCTTGCCGGCTTCCGCAGGGGCCTTACACGTACACTCAAGGCTTATGCCGAGAAATCCGGCATGCTGTCCAAACTGAAATTCGATATCAACGGCGATGATTTCCGGGAAGGCCTCACTGCCATTATTTCGGTAAAAGTGCCCGAACCCCAGTTCGAAGGACAGACCAAGGGTAAGCTCGGAAACTCTGAAGTAATGGGGGTGGTCGACCAGGTGGTTAGCCAGAACCTTGCCAATTACCTCGAAGAGAATCCAAAGGATGCTCGGAACATCGTCAATAAGGTTATTCTGGCCGCCACCGCAAGGCATGCAGCAAGAAAAGCCCGCGAACTGGTGCAAAGAAAGAGTGTGCTCTCCGGATCGGGATTGCCGGGCAAACTGGCCGACTGTGCAGAAAAGGACCCCTCTCTCTGCGAAATATACCTCGTAGAAGGTGATTCGGCAGGGGGAACCGCCAAACAAGGAAGAGACCGCAGGTACCAGGCAATCATGCCCCTTAGAGGCAAAATCCTCAACGTGGAAAAAGCTATGCCTCATAAAATTTTCGACAACGAAGAAATCAAGAATATTTTCACGGCATTGGGCGTTTCCATCGGTACGGAAGAGGACAGCAAGGCGCTGAACCTCTCAGGCATCCGTTACCATAAAATCATTATCATGACCGATGCCGACGTCGACGGCAGCCATATCACTACCCTCATCATGACCTTCTTCTTCCGTTTCATGGAAGATCTTATCAAGCAAGGTCACCTGTTCATCGCAACCCCACCGCTATACCTGGTAAAGAGAGGTAAAGAAGAAACATACTGCTGGAATGAAGAAGACCGTCAGCATGCCATCGATACGCTTGGCAAGGGGAAGGAAGGCAGCGTAAACATTCAGCGTTACAAAGGTTTGGGTGAAATGAATGCCGAACAGCTCTGGAGCACAACTATGAACCCTGAAACCCGCACGTTGCGCCAGGTTACCATTGAAAGTGCAGCCGAAGCCGACCGCATTTTCAGTATGCTCATGGGCGATGACGTTCCTCCCCGAAGAGAATTCATCGAAAAGCACGCCAAGTATGCCAAAATTGATGCATAAAAGAAAAGCCCCGTATGACGGGGTTTTTTTGTATCAGAAAACACAACCCATGACAAACAAGCCGGAAGAGTCTTTCGTGCATCACATCGTTGCTCTTTTTGAAGTGCATAGAAATGATCATCAGGCGTCCATGATGAGCCGCTATATGAAAGACCAGTTTGGATTCCTGGGCATCCAATCACCCCTGCGCCGCGAATTGACTCGCAGCATTCTTGCCAACAGGAATCTGGCTGGACTATCTGCGGAAGAACTGATCCCTCTTGTGATGAAACTTTGGGAACTGCCATACCGCGAATACCAGTACCTGGCAATGGACCTTCTAAACCGTAAAATGAAGAAAGCCTCTTATGTAATGATTGAACCATTGGAATATCTTATTGTTACTAAATCCTGGTGGGATACAGTGGATATGATTGCCAGCCATCATGTAGGCCCATTATTTCTGATTAAACCGGAACTTGTAAAGAAACATGTTTCAGCATGGATGAGCAGCAATAACCTATGGCTCCAGCGGACCGCAATTCTTTTCCAGTTATCCTATAAAGGGAAAACGAATGAGGCGTTGTTGTACAGGAACATCGGTGAACTTTCAGGTTCCCGGGAATTTTTCATCCAGAAGGCCATTGGATGGGCCCTGAGAGAATATGCCAAAACCAATCCCGGCTCAGTGGTGACATTTGTGGCCCAGGCAAACCTTGCATCACTCAGCAGAAGGGAGGCTTTGCGGAAATTGACAAAGTAGAATGTGTTATGAAAAATATATTGATCATAAATGGTTTTCCATACGAAGAATCTTTCAGCTGGGACATACATGCGGTTTATCGTAAGGGGGCTCTTGCAGCGGATCACCAGGTTTCTGAGGTATTTCTCAAAGATCTGCATTTCGATCTGAACCTGGCATACGGTTACAGGCAATTCCCCGAACCCGAGCCGGATATTTTGCTTGCGCAGGACGAAATCAGGAAGGCAGATCACCTCGTATTTATATATCCCGTGTGGTGGGGTACCTATCCCGCATTGATGAAAGGCTTTATCGACCGGGTCTTTTTGCCCGGGTTTGCCTTTAAGTTTCAGCCTGGAAGGGAACAGGAGAAGTACCTCGCCGGAAAAACAGCACGTTTGCTGGTCAATATGGATAGTTCCCTCTGGAACCATAAATACAATATGGGCAGCCCAGGGGAAATGGCTCTTAAAACCGCTACACTTGAATTCTGCGGCATATACCCTGTAAGAATCAGTTACTTCCCTGAAGTGAGAAGGGCAACCTCCATCATGAAGCAGAGATGGATCGATAAAGTGGAAAAACTGGGAATGAAAGGATTGTAGATATCCTCCGGACTACCCTTCCGGGCTTTGCTCCCATAGGGTGAGCCGCTTTACTGTAGTGTTTTTCTCCAGGATGCTACCAGGCGAGAGCACTGCATTTGCACCGATTTTACTTCCGTCGCCCACCAGCGCTCCGAATTTTTCAACCCCTGTATAAATCTCATTGCCCTTATGCAGAATCCGTATCTGTTTGTCGGCTCGTTCATTGAAATGGTTGGCAAGGATCGCACCGGCTTCTATGTTCACCAGCCTGCACAGGATGCTGTCACCCACAAAGTTGAAATGAGCCAGATGGCTTTCTGCTAGGATGATACCCGACTTTACCTCGCAGCCGTGTCCGATGGTAACCCCGCTTTCCAGGAATACTCCCCCTCTCAGGCAGGCATGGGCTGCTACGAAACAATGAGGCCCAATGAAAAGAGGCGGTTTGCACACTGCACCTTCTTCAATTACTGCTGTTCTATGGATGGCTATGCTGCCCTCAACACGATAATCCATATCTGCAGAGGCAATCGCTTTAGTTAAGATTTCCTTGAGATGCCGCAGGATTTCCCATGGAGGCATGTTGCCATAGGGCTGCAGAACAGCAGGAAGCTTACCGGTAAATTCTTTCAGTATAATCATGTGAGTCTTGCTTTGATTGGATACCTGCCATTGCTTTCTATCAGGTGGTATCCTGGTACAAATGCATAAAACGGCTGCTCAGAATAAGGTAAACAAGGTCAGCGGATGCCAAAGGTCTTTCCCAAACGTATCAGAAAAACCACGGGTTTGGTATTGGTTTGCCCGTAATCTTCATTTACAAAATTGGGGCCGCATTCCAACTGTACACTGAATCCTTTATTACCCACAAACTCATATCCCAAAGGCACAAAAAGCCCGGTTTGTTTTTTCTTGGATGAAATATTTACATACAGGGGCATTGTCAGTTCCCTGATCATGCATACCTGGCCGCTGATATAGAGTGAATGATTTGAACGTGCCCGGTTGATCAGATACAGGTTGGCGCCCAGGTGGAGATCAAGATTGATTCCTGCGCCCAGGTTGAATGATACCCTGTTTCCAAGATAATAATTGGCGTTGAGACCGAAAAGGGAAGGCCCGAATCCTTCAACATAAATTCCTGTGGCATCATAAAAGTCCAGCGAGTCGTTCTGTGCATGGCCTTCCATTACAAGAATCAGTGAAAAGGCCAGCAGCAGGAGAATCCGTTTTGTCCGGGGACTGAACGCGATGGATGGCGCGAAAAAGAATTCCTTTCCGTCAGATAGATATTTACTATAATTACCGGTTACAGGGTATGCATTCATATTCAATGATTTTGCGAAGAAGTTGAAATGCAGGTTTCAATGGAGGTATACTTGGAGATGCCCGGAATGGTTGCATATTATGAGAACAGTTTTTATGGAATTCGGTATCTTTACCAAAATGTAATGTATGAAGTTAATGATTGATTTCCACATAGTCACACGGCAAAGCCTGGTCAGGTCAAAAGGTTCATTTATACGGGTGGGCAGGTATTTTGCCATCTTTCTGGTTCTTGAAATGCTCATGGGTTATCCTGCGTTCCTAAGCGCCCAGGAGGAAAAACCCATCATGAAACTCGGAAGGCACAGTGCAGCAGTGAATGCCGTGGCCTGGAATCCCGACGGTAAAATCCTGGCCACCGGGTCGGATGACAAGAGTATCATTCTCTGGAATGCGGAAACCGGTGAAATGATCAATACATTGAATGGTCACCTAAGGGCAGTTACTTGTCTAGTATGGACTTCCGACGGGAAAACCCTGATCTCCGGCGGTGACCGGAATATTCAACTATGGGGTATCGATGGGACCAAATCCAAAACCCTTACAGGACTTACCACCGATCCGCACTCACTGGCCGTAAGTCCGGATGGGCGGTTACTGGTGGCCGGCACGTACGATAAACGAATACCGGTGTGGGATATCGCTTCGGGAAAAATCATAAAAATTCTGGAAGGACACGAAGCGAGTGTGCTTGCCGTAAGCATAAGTCCTGACGGCAAATACCTGGCAAGCGGTTCTCTCGACCAGACCGTCAGACTGTGGGATTTGTCGACCTTTCAATGCTTGAAAATATGGAGAGGGCATGGCGGCAATATCTTCACGGTAGCATTCAGTCCCGATAGCAAAATGGTGGTCAGCGGATCGAAAGACAATACCCTTCGGTTATGGGATGTGAACCAGGACAAGAGTATCCGTACATTCAGCGGACATAACATGGCAGTGCTCAGCGCCCGCTTCACGCCCAACGGGAAATGGCTGTTGAGCGCCTCGTACGACAAGTCGGTCATTCTATGGGAAGTGCCTACGGGGAAAAAGATATTCCAGTTTATCGGATTTGATGGTCCGGTGAACCAGGTAGCGATAAGTCCGGATGGTTCCGAGTTCGCCACGGCTTCATCCGATAAAAAAACCATGATCTGGAGAATCAATCCCGATCTTTTTGTCAATGCTTATTTTGAAAATGAGATCACCTCCGAAATGGACACCATGGCGGTGTTAAAACCGCGCAATAAAGGTGAATCAAGGGAAGAATACGAAAAACGGCAGGAAGAAGGCCGGAAAGCGAAGAAGGAATTGTATGAGAAATATTATCAATTGTACCTGAAAAACCTGGCAGGTCAGAAAAATAATTAGAATATCACAGGCTCCTGTGATGCCTGATGTATTGACAAATTAATATGAAATAAACTATTATCAGGATTCCGGCATTTATTGAATGATATAAGATACTTGATTGTTAATAGGGGTGCCGTAGATATAAATACCAACCAGGTGGAATTTCCGTTCAGATTTCAATCTGCCCCTCAAATACAAATGTGGCAGGGCCTTCAAGATATATTTCTGTAAATTGTTCCGCTCCAATTTTTGCAAAGGTTACCTTCAATTCTCCTCCCGGGGCATGGATTTGAAATGAATGTATGTCAGGCTGAAGACTGAATGCAGTAATTATGGCAGACGCCACAGATCCGGTTCCGCAGGCCAGGGTTTCGTCTTCCACTCCTCTTTCATAGGTGCGCATTCTGATGCTTCCGGCTCCTTCCGGCTCAACAAAATTCACATTGATCCCGTCCTTTTCAAAGTCGTGGCTGTAGCGGATTCTTTTTCCTTCATCCACCATATTCAATGGCGCTACCTGAGGTACAAAATGCACATAGTGAGGTGAGCCCGTATCAACAATAAAATCCTCATTGTATCTTCTGATGCCTTTTACATCCTGCATTTTCAGCCTCACATATGAGGGAGAAATCAGCCAGGCATCATGCAAACCATCGATAGCCGAAAAGTGAGCCTGTTCCTTCACGAGACCCATCTTATGGGCGAAAGCTACCATGCATCTGCCCCCGTTGCCACACATGGTACTTTCCCTGCCATCGGAATTATAGTACCGCATGCTGAAATCATGGCTGACATCCACACTGAGCGTCATCAGTCCGTCGGCGCCAATACCGAAGCGCCGGTCGCAGATACGCCGGATGGTCGCCGTATCGGCATGAAAGGTTTCTTCACGGTTATCGATGACCACGAAATCATTGCCGGCTCCCTGGTATTTAGAAAAGGTATATAGCATGAAATGCAGTTAAAAAACGTTAATTTTACCTGATATTCAAAACTTTGGCAAATGTTTTGACGTTTAGAACCCGGTTCGTACGACGTAAAAAAGCAGATTACATTTTAGTAACAAAATTAGACAAAAACCATGAGAACAAAACAAATCATCCAGAACATATTGATTGCTGTGGTCGGTGGATTGTTGGCCGTGGCTGTGTATGCGAAATTTTTCAAAGGTGAAGTGAAAGTGATTACCCAGAACGGCGCTACACCCGTTGAACTCGCCTCCTATATGCCCGGTCCAGATTCCGGCCCCTGTGATATGACCTATTCTGCCGAAAAAACCGTGCCGGCAGTGGTTCATGTGAAAACGAAAAGCGTGGTGGAACGTTCGTACAACAATCCCATTTATGAATTCTTCTACGGGCACCAGTATCATGAATCGGAACCGGTGATGGGCTTTGGTTCCGGTGTGATCATTTCCCCCGACGGGTATATTGTTACCAATAACCACGTGGTGGAAAATTCAAAGGAGATTACCGTGACCCTGAGCGACAACCATGAATACGATGCTAAGGTGGTGGGAATCGATCCGAGTACCGACCTGGCCGTGCTGAAAGTGAATGCCAAAGATTTGAAATTTATCCCCTTTGGCAATTCCGACAACCTCAAACTGGGACAGTGGGTATTGGCTGTTGGCAATCCCTTCAACCTCACCTCCACGGTAACTGCCGGTATTGTGAGCGCAAAGGGAAGAGACCTGGGAATTGTACAGGATCAGTATAAAATTGAATCGTTCATCCAGACCGATGCTGCCCTGAATCCGGGTAACAGCGGCGGAGCCCTGGTGAATCTGCAGGGTGAACTGGTGGGCATCACTACCGCCATTATCTCTCCCTCAGGTGGCTATGCAGGCAATTCTTTTGCCATTCCGGTGAACATCGTGAAGAAAGTGGTGGACGACCTCATTCAGTATGGTGCGGTGCAGCGCGGTATTCTGGGTGTTCAGATTCAGGATGTGGATGCTGACCTGGCCAAGGATAAAGGGCTGGATGAATTGGAAGGCGTATATATCGCAAAAGTGAATGAAGATGGTGGCGCCAATGAAGCCGGTATAAAGGAAGGAGACGTGGTAACCAAGATCAATAATGTTACCGTCAATACTTCAGCCGACTTGCAAGAACAGGTGAATAAGTTCCGTCCGGGCGACAAAGTGAATGTGGAAGTGAACAGGAAAGGTACAGTGAAAGATTTTTCCGTAACGTTGCACAACCTTCAGGGCTCTACGGGCATGGTAAAGAAAGAAGAACTGGCAAACGCGTTGGGCGCCAAATTCGCTCCCGTAAGCGATAGTGAAAAATCCAAACTCGGCATTAAGAACGGCGTGAAAATAGTCTCTGTAGATGATTCCAAGTTCGGGGCTGCGGGGATCAATGATGGGTTCATTATCGTCAATATCAACAACAAACCGGTAAACTCAGCGGATGATGTACAAAAGATACTGAAAGGACTGAAAGGCGGTGTTTATATTGAAGGAGTGTATCCAAATGGAGAAATCGCGTATTATGCATTTGGCATGTAAGCCAAATTGTCATAACAAGTTGCATTAAGAAAAGCCGGGATTATTTCCCGGCTTTTTCGCTTAATTGGCCGTCGGGAGCCTAATTTATATTGATTTTAAATATCTCTTGACATAACTTCGCATCGATTTTATTCCCGCCATAATGAGACAGCTTAAGATAACCAAATCCATCACAAACCGTGAAAGTGCATCTTTAGACAAGTACCTTCAGGAAATTGGAAAAGAAGAACTCATCACCGTTGAAGAAGAAGTTGAATTGGCACAACGCATCAAGAAGGGCGACAGGGCTGCACTCGAAAAGCTCACCCGTGCCAATTTGAGGTTCGTGGTATCGGTAGCCAAGCAATACCAGAACCAGGGACTTAGCCTTCCCGACCTTATCAACGAAGGCAATCTCGGTCTGATCAAAGCCGCTGAAAAATTTGACGAAACCCGTGGCTTTAAATTCATTTCCTATGCTGTATGGTGGATCAGGCAGTCCATTCTCCAGGCCTTGGCCGAACAGTCGAGGATCGTCCGCCTGCCCCTGAATCAGGTGGGCTCCCTGAACAAGATCAATAAGGCCTTTGCCCGCTTCGAACAGGAATACGAACGCACTCCTTCGCCCGAAGAGCTTTCCGATGCCCTTGAACTTCCCAAGGAAAAGATTGCCGATACCCTCAGAGTGTCCGGCCGCCACGTTTCGGTAGATGCTCCCTTTGTTGAAGGAGAAGACAACAGCCTGCTCGATGTGCTGGTGAACAACGATTCGCCCATAGCCGACAGGGAACTCATCAAGGAAAGCCTATGTACTGAGATTGAACGCTCGCTTTCAACCCTCACCGAAAGGGAAAGGGATATTATCAAGTATTTCTTTGGCATTGGCCAGCAGGAAATGACCCTCGAGGAAATTGGCGACCGATTTGGATTGACCCGCGAAAGGGTTCGCCAGATCAAGGAGAAGGCTATCCGCAGGTTGCGCCATACTTCAAGAAGCAAATTGCTGAAAAGCTACCTTGGTTAAAAAAATTAAAGAACCTGCTCCGGCAGGTTTTTTTATGCCTGCCCATCATCATGAGAGTCTAACTTTCGGGAAGGAGATCATGATTTCTCTTTCAGCATCTTTTCCAGCCCATACATTTCATCACGCATCCTGGCTGCCTCTATGAAGTTCAGTTCCTTTGCCGCACTTTCCATAGCTTTGCGCGTGCGTTCAATGGCTTTTTCCAGGGCTGTTTTGCTCATCAGGTGAACCACAGGATCTGCAGCCACATCAACATTTTCAGGCTCAATATAGGCTTTTTCCTTAGGATTCTCTTCTTTTTCACCCATAATCGACCGGAAGGCTTTCACTACCTGTTGCGG
>JAKAMP010000073.1 GCA_021812865.1 Bacteroidota bacterium
ATGTATGCTAAAGTGGCAGCCTCTTTCATAATCCATTCGAAAATACCCATATTAAAAATACCAAATTATTACTCAATAAATCAGGATAAATATGCGACAGGGAATGAAGAAAACATAATGATTCCTGACCATGGCAGCACTGGCATGATGGAGCCAAATCAAAAATGCTTAGTTTTGCTAAATGATCACGGACTCATTGGAAAGCAGGTACTTCATACAACTCTCCTATAGGGGCACCCAATATCATGGTTGGCAGGTTCAGCCGAATGCTCCATCCATACAACAGGTTCTTAACGAAAAACTTACGGTTTTGCTTGGGCATGAGGTGGAGACGGTTGGCGCGGGGCGCACGGACACCGGAGTTCATGCCAAATGTTTTTTTGCCCATTTTGATGGTCAAGAAATGAAACCAGAATTTGTAAAAGATCTGGTTCATCGTATGAATGCCATCCTTCCAAAGGATATTTCGGTATATGACGTCATAAAAGTCAGGCCCGACGCACATGCCCGGTTCAGCGCTCTTTCCCGTACTTATGAATACCATATTCATATTCTTAAAGATCCTTTCCTTGAAGGACTTTCGCTTTATTATTACCGGAAACCCGACATAGATATAATGAACACTGCATGCCGTCTGATCCGAGGTGAAAAGGACTTCAAATCGTTCAGTAAGTGCCACACTGATACGAAGACAACTATTTGTAAAGTATACCAGGCAGAATGGGAACAAGATGGGCCTATCATAAAGTTTACCATCAGGGCAGACCGCTTTCTGAGAAATATGGTCCGGTCAATTGTGGGAACCATGCTTGATGTTGGGACGCAAAAAACCAGTTTGTCTGAACTGGAATGGATTATTCAATCATGTAACCGTCAGAAAGCAGGGCAATCTGTGCCGGCTCATGGTTTATACCTGACTGCAATAGAATATCCTGACAATATTTTTTTTTAATTTTTCGAAACGTATTTAAAAGATGTACGTATTTTTATGTTGGATGAACAATATGTCAATTAAATGGTTGATTTTATAAAATAAATAATATATTTTGTCAAAATTATTTAAAATCGTCAGCACCATGAAAAAACTTGCAGCTTTGATGATCATTCTGACCCTGGGGATATCGGTATATTCACAGACAGACATTCCAAAGGCGCAGTCGATGTTTATTTATAATTTTTGTCGTTTTGTTGAGTGGCCGCAGTCGGCCGGCACCCAATTTGTCATTGGCGTTCTGGGAGGGAATGATATGGTGTCGGCCCTGACCGATTATACGGCTGGCAAGCTGGTGGGCATGAAACCTATTGCAGTAAAACAATACAAAAGCCCAGCAAATGTTGATAACTGCCAGATATTATTTGTGGCCTATGGAAAATGTGGGGCTATGAAAGAAATAGTTGAAAAGGTAGGAAGTAATCCCACCCTGATTGTTGCAGAGAAGAGATCGGCCCTTGCAGAGGGCGCCGGCATCACTTTCGTTCTAATGGACGACAAGTTGAAATTTGAACTCAATAAAGCCAATGCAACCAAAAATGGGCTTAAGCTAAATACCAAACTCGAAGAAATGGCATACAATTCCAAGTAAAGGAATTAATTTTAAAATTTGTTCATGTGCCGGCTAATGTTACCCGGCACATTTTCTTTTTCAGCCTGTCAACAAAAAAGCATGGTAGGTTACGGGCAAACCTTTTTGTTTCATTTTCAGGACTATTGCTCAACCTCACAAAGACAGGAATACCATCACTACTCTCGGAGCCACAAGTAGTTAGGCAACGCCTCCATCGAACCTGGATAAATGCGCAAATTATTAGTAGTTTTGCAAAATAAGATTGAACCGATGAGCGAGGAAAGGGAACCAATGTTCGATGATAATGACATTGCCGATTCTGTGAAGAGATTTGAGCAGATGATCAGGAATAATGCCAATGCATACTTTGATGTGCATGAGTTTGAGAATATTATTGATTACTATATAGACATCAATCGTTTCAACGATGCACTGAAGGCCAGTGAGATAGCGCTTGAGCAGCATCCCAATGCAGGGCCCATTCATATCAAGCGGATTCAGGTGTTGATCAATAAAGGAGAACCCGTTCAGGCGCTGAAACTATTGGCGCAAATTGAGCAGATTGAGTCCAGCAATTCTGATTTTTACATTCTCAAAGGAACCGCTCTTGCCCAGATGAACAAAACAAAGGATGCAGTGAGATTCTTTGACATGGCGCTTCAGTTGACTTACGAAAATAAGGATGACGTACTCTACGACATAGCCCTCACTTTTGAACACCTAAGCAATTACAAGACCGCTTTGCTTTACCTGAAGCAGGCCAATGAGACCAACTCCCGGAATCTCTCGGTACTCTATGATCTGGCCTATTGTTACGAAAAGCTCGAAGAGGATGATAAATGCATTGCGTATTACGAAAAATACCTCGACATTGAGCCATTCTCGGAAAACGTTTGGTACAACCTGGGAACTGTTTACCAGCGAAAGGAAAACTATGAAAAAGCCATCGAGGCATATGATTTTGCCCTGGCGATCAATGAAAAATACAGTTCAGCCTACTTCAACAAGGCCAATGCACTGGCCAGCAGCGGTTCCTATTCCAATGCAATTACCGTTTTCAATGAGTTTTTGTATCATGAACCGGAAAACCTGGACGCCTTATATTATATAGGTGAAAGTTTTGAACGGCTTCACCAGTATGAGCATGCCCAGCATTATTACCAGAAAGTGCTTGATGCAGAGCCCGAGTATGCCGATGCCTGGTTTGGGCTTGGCGTGGTGAGTTACCACAAGGAAGAGTATAAGGAATCGATCAAGTATATCAAAAAGGCCATCCACATTGACTCATTTAATGGGGAATACTGGTACAGCCTTGGAAACGCCCACATGAAATCATACGAAAATATCCTGGCTGCAAAAGCATTCAGGAAAGCTATAGAAATTGATCCTTACGATTTTGAAAGCTGGCTAAGCCTGGCTGACCTGATCATGAAACAAAATAAGCTGTTGGAAGCCATCAGTCTGCTGAACGAAGCCTATCATTATAATTTTGATATTGCACAGGTCAATTACAGGCTTGCTGCCTATCATTTCATAAATAAAAACCAGGAACTGGGAAGTAAATTCCTGGAAAAACCCCTGGGTCAGGATTTTCACGCTCATCATGAAATGCTGACGGGCTACCCTGAAGCCTCCGAAAATGAAACGATCAGGCAATTGATCAACAAATACAAACGACAAAAACCCTAAACATGAATTTTGATCTTGACTTTCTACCTAAACGTACACAAAAACCAAGAACCGAAGGCCTTACCATGATGATGGACAAGGGCCTAAGTGCAAAAGAAGCAGAAAACTTCATCGATTCATCCGGAGAATATACCGACCTTGTAAAATTCGGATTCGGCACAGCCATCATTGCCAAAGAACTGAAAAAAAAGATAAAAATTTACCAAGAAGGAAATTTGCGTCCCTATTTTGGAGGCACCCTGTTCGAACTGTTTTATATCCGCGGCCGTTTCGATGATTACCGCCGCCTGGTAAACAAATACAAGCTTGACCTTGTAGAGATTTCGGACGGATCGATGGCCATGGACCATCATGATAAGCTGAAAGCCATAGAAATCATGGCAAAGGACGTTACTGTAATTTCCGAAGTAGGATCGAAAGTTAAGGGGGTGGAAATTCCGCCTGACACCTGGGTTGAAATGATGAAATCGGAAATAGAAGCCGGTTCATGGAAAGTAATCGCTGAAGCCAGGGAAAGCGGTACCATTGGAATTTACAATGAAGACGGATCGGCCAATAAAGAATTGATATGCGATATCATCAATCATATCAGCACGGACAAGGTATTATGGGAAGCGCCCAACAAAAGTCAGCAGGTGTATTTCATCAAGCTTCTGGGTGCCAATGTAAACCTTGGGAATATTGCCACTCATGAGATTGTCTCGCTTGAAGCGCTAAGACTTGGTTTGCGTGGCGATACCTTCTTCGATTTCCTGCCTGAGAACCTGCAAGGGTTCAAACAATAACTGATAATAAAATGAGGTTGTTCGGGCTCATTGGCTTCCCCCTGGGACACTCTTTTTCCCGGGGCTTTTTCAATGAGAAATTTCTCAGGGAAGGCATTGATGCCCGTTATGAAAATTATCCGCTTTCAAATGCAGGACTGGTGAGAAGTCTTGTAAATGAAAATCCTGCCCTGGCAGGTCTTAATGTCACCATACCTTATAAGGAAGCGATCCTATCCTTTCTTGACGTGACAGATATTGAAGCCTCCCGCATAGGTGCAGTGAATACCATCGCCATCAGTCCGGAACGCAGGCTGAAAGGATATAATACCGATGTATACGGATTCAAAAAAAGCCTCGTTCCTCTTCTCCGGGAACAACATACGAAAGCGTTAATTCTGGGTAGCGGAGGCGCTTCGAAAGCCGTACGATTCGCATTGGAAGAACTGGGCATTGAATACCGGCTTGTAAGTCGTAGCCCTTCGGGTGGGCATATGATCAGCTACCGTGACCTCCCCAGCCTTCTTTCCACATTCATGCTGATCATTAATACCACACCGGTGGGTATGTATCCTGCGATTGATGCCTGTCCAGACTTGCCTTACGAGCTGATCGGGCCGGAACACCTGGCCTATGACCTGGTGTATAATCCTGAAATCACCCTTTTCATGAAGAAATGCCGAGAGCGGGGAGCAACCGTAAAAAACGGATTGGAAATGCTGCACCTTCAGGCAGAAGCAGCCTGGAAAATATGGAACGGAGAATGAGTAAACCGCATTTTCAGGAATAAATCTTCTTTCCTGCCGCAAGGAGTGTATTTTTCAGAAGGGCAATCCGGGTCATTGGGCCCACACCGCCGGGAACCGGTGTGATGAAGCTGCATTTAGGGGCAACCTCATTGAAAGCAACGTCTCCCTTCAGCCGGTATCCCGATTTCGTATCGGTTGCTGGCACGCGGGTAGTTCCCACATCGATCACCACGGCACCTTCCTTCACCATATCGGCAGTGACAAACCCGGGTTTCCCCATAG
Source organism: Bacteroidota bacterium (assembly GCA_021812865.1). Taxonomy (GTDB): domain Bacteria; phylum Bacteroidota; class Bacteroidia; order Bacteroidales; family JAAYUG01; genus JAKAMP01. The sequence continues at coordinate 5,050 of JAKAMP010000073.1, forward strand.
CGGCTATGAGAATGTCGGCTTGTCTTGTGTATTCAGGGATATTGCGGGTACGGCTATGACAAACCGTTACCGTGGCATCGCCGGGGTTAGCCTTGAGTGAAAGCAGGTTGGACAAGGGCCGGCCCACAATGTTGCTCCGGCCAATGATCACGCAGTATGTACCTGTAATGTCAATATTGTACCGGGTAAGCAATTCGAGGATACCCATTGGAGTGGCCGAAATATATGCCGGAAGGCCAATAACCATCCGACCGGTGTTGATGGGATGAAAACCGTCTACATCTTTTACAGGATTGATGGTTTCGATCACCTTCTGCTCGGAAATATGCGCCGGGAGAGGAAGCTGAACAATCAGTCCATCTATATCGCCGTCCATGTTTATTTCGAGGATTTTTCCAAGGAGCTCAGCTTCTTTGACCTCAGCAGGATAGCGCACCAGAGTTGATTTGAAGCCAACCTGCTCGCAATCTTTAACCTTATGGGCAACATAGGTTTCGCTTCCTCCGTCGTTTCCAACCAGAATAGCCGCCAGGTGCGGTATCTTTCCATGCGCAGCCTTGATTTTCTTAACCTCTTCAGCAATTTCAACCTTTATTTCTTCCGAAATTTTTTTACCATCAATGAGTTGCATAGCTTAAACGGTTATTAGAAAGAAATTACTGCAGATGATTCGGTACACTTGGCGCTACAGGAAGCTTACTCCTGAAATAGAAAATTCATCTTTTTGGCATATTCTGTGCCATGCGGGCGAGATTTTTACCCCCGGCCACCATTTTCATCAGACGCCGGGTTTCATCAAATTGTTTGATCAGCTTGTTCACCTCCTGAATGTTGGTACCACTGCCGGCGGCAATCCTCTTCCTTCTGCCGCCATTGAGCACAGAAGGATTGGCTCGTTCTTCGGGTGTCATGGACTGAATGATGGCTTCGATACCTTTGAAAGCATTGTCGTCGATATCGACATCCTTTAAGGCTTTCCCAACCCCAGGGATCATGGAAGCAAGGTCTTTCACATTCCCCATTTTTTTGATCTGATGAATCTGGGAAAGAAAATCGTTGAAATTGAACTGGTCTTTTACCAGTTTTTTCTGGAGGCGGCGCGCTTCTTCAACATCATATTGTTCCTGTGCCTTTTCAACAAGAGAAACGATATCGCCCATTCCCAGGATACGGTCAGCCATACGCTCGGGATAGAACACATCGATGGCATCGAGTTTTTCACCGGTACTAACAAACTTGATGGGCTTATTCACCACGGCGCGAATGGACAGGGCAGCACCGCCGCGGGTATCGCCATCGAACTTGGTAAGAACCACGCCATTGTAATCGAGCCGGTCGTTGAATTCTTTCGCTGTATTCACGGCGTCCTGACCAGTCATGGAGTCGACGACGAACAAAATTTCTGAAGGATCAAGAGCATCTTTGATGGATTTGATTTCCTTCATCATCTGTTCATCCACAGCAAGACGGCCTGCCGTATCGATTATCAGCGTGTCGTATCCGTGCAATTTGGCATGGCGAACAGCTTCAGATGCAATCTTCACCGGGTTATTGTTGCCGGGTTCTGTATAAAAAGCCACTTCACCCTGCTCGGCAAGAATTCTAAGCTGTTCGATAGCGGCAGGCCTGTATACATCGCATGCAACCAGCATGGGCATGCGTCCCCGTTTCTTTTTGAGGTGAGTGGAAAGTTTAGCGGCAAAGGTGGTTTTGCCTGACCCTTGCAAACCGGCCAACAGAATGATGGAAGGATTACCTTTCATACTTACATCGGTCATGTTGCCGCCCATCAGGCTTACCAGCTCCTCATGAAGGATCTTGACCATCATCTGACCCGGCTTGATCGATTTCAGCACATCCTGTCCAATGGCCTTGTCCTTCACAGTATCGGTAAAGGATTTCGCTATTTTGTAGTTCACGTCGGCATCGAGCAGCGCCCGGCGAACCTCCTTCAGCGTTTCAGCCACATTGATCTCAGTAATCTTCCCTTCGCCCTTGATCAGTTTAAACGCCCGGTCAAGCTTATCTGTCAGGTTATCAAACATAGTATTTTTGCTAAAATTTCAACAGTTTGCAAAAATAATGAAATACTGCGGTAAATACAATTGCCAGGAAACCTGTCGTCAACATTCCTGAATAACTTCTTCGGAAAGAAATCCCTGGTTACATTCTTTCCGGAACCTCGATACCCAGCAGGTACATGCCAAAAGAAATGACCCGCCCGGTACATTCAGACAAGATGAGTCTGAAGTTAACCAGATCGGGGGTTTCGGCCTTCAGAATGGAATATTCATGGTAGAACTGGTTATATTCCTTTGACAGGTCGTAGATATAGTTCGCTACCAAGGAAGGATTGAACGTTTCTGCAGCTTCCTTTACAACCTCAGGAAACTGGCATAGGTTCCTGATCAGGTCATTTTCCTTGTCGTTCATTTCAATGCTGAGATTAAGGGACTGAGAGGAAGATATTGTCTGTTCAGCAGACTTATTTCTCAGCGAGTTGATACGGGCAAAGGTATACTGTATAAAAGGACCTGTATTCCCGTTAAAATCAATGGACTCTTTGGGGTCGAAGGTCATGTTCTTGCGGGGATCGACTTTCAGGATGAAGTATTTGAGCGCACCCAAACCTACTGCACGGTAAATTCTTTTTGAATCCTCTTCAGAAAAGCCGTCGAGTTTGCCGAGCTCAAGGGACATGAGCCTTGCGGTTTCCACCATTTCTGCGATAAGGTCATCGGCATCCACTACCGTACCTTCCCTCGATTTCATTTTACCTTCTGGCAGTTCAACCATGCCATATGAAAGATGATGAAGATTTTTGCCCCACGAGAAACCCAGTTTCTGCATGATCAGGGAGAGAACCTGGAAATGATAATTCTGCTCATTCCCTACCACGTATATGATTTCGTCTATGGGATACTCAACAAACCGCTGGTGGGCCGTGCCGATATCCTGCGTAATATACACCGAAGTACCGTCGGAGCGAAGCAGTGCTTTCTGGTCAAGTCCTTCGGCCGTAAGGTCAATCCATACAGAGTTATCGGGTTTCCTGAAAAACACACCTTTCTCCAGACCTTCAGCAATAAGTTGTTTACCAAGTAGATATGTCTCAGATTCGTGATAAATCTTGTCGAAATTAACGCCGAGTTCCTTATAGGTAACATCAAAGCCATTGTACACCCATTGGTTCATGATTTTCCACAGGCTCAGGGTTTCTTCATCCCTGGCTTCCCATTTGCGGAGCATCTCCTGAGCTTCAAGAAGGACAGGGGCTTTGTTTTCAGCCTCTTCCCTGGGCATTCCCCCGGCCACCAATTCCTCAATCTGTTTTTTATATTCTTTATCGAACATTACGTAGAAATCACCTACGAGGTGGTCGCCTTTTTCGCCCGAGGATTCAGGAGTCCTGCCATCCCCCCACTTTTTCCAGGCAAGCATGGACTTGCAGATATGAATGCCCCTGTCATTTACCAGATTTGACTTAACCACACGGTGACCTGTGGCTTCGAGCAACCTGGAAACAGAAAAACCGAGAAGGTTATTGCGGATATGTCCGAGGTGTAAAGGCTTATTGGTATTGGGAGAAGAATATTCAACCATCACATAACGCGGAGTTCCAGAGATGCTCGTCCCATATGCCACATCGCTGAATATCTGATGGAGCATCTCCATCCAGAATTTCCTGCTGAATCTTACATTCACGAACCCCTTGATTACCTCAAAAGCAGCCAGTTCAGGGAAATTTGAAACCAGGTAGTTTCCAATCTCATTCCCGGTATCTTCTGGCTTTTTTCCGGAAATCTTCAGAAAGGGGAAAACCACAAGGGTAAGATCACCGTTGAATTCTTTCCTGGTCTGCTGAACCTGTACCTGTTCAGAAGGAAATTGAATTCCATAAAGTGATGCAATGGCCTGGGTCGTAGCTTTAGCAAGAAATTGTTCGATATGCGTCATTCTGCCGGATGATTTTGATTATCGGCAGCAAAGATAAAATACCACAGGAAATAAAAAGAAAAAGTGCCATCAAATGATTGATGACACTTAAACCTAACTAACTAACCCTAAAACTAACACCTATGAAAACCTTAATTAAACCCTGTTTGCTATATAATACGTTTGAAACGTTAATTTGTTGCAAGTGAATGACATTTTAATATATTTTAACAATTGAACGGCAATTTCCACCTCCCAGGTTCACCAAATTTGAACCAAACTATACATATGTAATTTTTCATATA
>JAKAMP010000074.1 GCA_021812865.1 Bacteroidota bacterium
CAGCACATAATCATACCCTTCCAGCTTGGGCTGAAAGTTCGAATTTTCCTGGAACAGCTTCTTTTCCCGCTCGAGGATCTGAAGTCCCAGGTAAGCTGCCCCGAGGTCGCCCGATACACAGATCAGGTCGTTTTCCTGCGCACCCGAACGCAGCACCACCTCTTCCGCCTTTGCTTCGCCCAGTGCAGTGATGGAAATAATAAGCCCGGTAAGGGAGGGGTTTGTGTCTCCCCCTGCCAGGTCAACCCCGAATGTGTCGCAGGCCAGCCTGATCCCCGCATACAACTCTTCCAGGTGTTCCAGCGAAAACTTTCCCGAAACACCGATTGAAGCCAGCAATTGACGGGGCTTGGCATTCATGGCAAACAGGTCAGAAAAATTCACCATCGCGGCTTTATACCCCAGGTGCTTCAGGGGCGTGTATACCAGGTTGAAATGGATACCTTCAGTAAGCATATCCGTGGTAACCACTACACGCTTTCCGCCATATTCCAATACAGCCGCATCATCGCCGACACCCACAATGGTCCCTGCATTCTTCAGCTCAATTCCCCTGGTAAGATGTGCGATTACCCCAAATTCGCCCAAGGATGAGAGGGGCGTCATATTCTTCTGATCTTCCATGTTCCTGGTTTGGTTTGAATGGCACAAAAATAGAAATTAACTTTCATTCTTTGGATCAATGTTATCATTCCCCTGCATAGCAGATAATAAACCTGCGTTTTTTCCCTGGAATCCATATTCACCTGCTGGCGCTGAAATATGCCCATGGATAATGAATATGAATTGAGTAAGATTTTGTACTTTTGCTATTTGGAATTAAACTAAATAAAGCGGCTGATGTTCGTATAGTGATGGGACAGAATTAAATGGTACAGAACATGACTCAGGATAAGATATTGCACGAAGTCACGCAGGGTGAGTATAAGTATGGTTTTTACACCGATATTGAGCAGGATGCCCTGCCGAAAGGATTGAATGAAGACATTGTGCGCATGATTTCGGCAAGGAAAAATGAACCGGAATTCATGCTCGAATTCAGGCTCAAGGCATACCGGCACTGGCTTACCATGAAGATGCCGCAATGGCCCCATTTGAAAATACCTGCAATCGATTATCAGGAAATTATTTATTATTCCGCTCCCAGGCAAAAGGCAAAGCTCAACAGCTTAGATGAGATTGATCCGGAGCTCAAAGCTACCTTCGACAAGCTGGGAATACCGCTTGACGAACAGAAGGTACTCAGCGGCGTGGCCGTGGATGCGGTGATCGACAGCATGTCGGTTAAAACCACTTTCAAAGAAACGCTTGCCGAACTAGGAATCATCTTCTGCTCGATGAGCGAAGCGATACGGGAATACCCCGACCTGGTAAAAAAATACCTGGGATCGGTGGTGCCTTATACAGATAACTATTTTTCGGCCCTCAATTCGGCTGTTTTCAGCGATGGCTCCTTCTGCTATATTCCCAAAGGCGTTCGCTGCCCTATGGAATTGTCCACCTATTTCAGGATCAATGCGGCCAATACAGGCCAGTTTGAACGTACCCTCATTGTTGCCGATGATGACAGCTATGTGAGTTACCTGGAAGGCTGCACGGCCCCGATGCGTGACGAGAACCAGCTGCATGCCGCTGTAGTGGAACTGGTAGCCATGGAAAGGGCTGAGATCAAGTATTCTACGGTGCAGAACTGGTACCCGGGAGATAAGGAAGGAAGGGGAGGCATATTCAACTTCGTTACTAAAAGAGGGATGTGCAGGGGCAATTACTCCAAGATTTCCTGGACACAGGTGGAAACCGGTTCGGCCATCACCTGGAAATACCCCAGTTGCATCCTCCGCGGCGATTACTCCACAGGTGAATTTTATTCGGTAGCCCTCACCAACAATTTCCAGCAGGCCGATACAGGAACCAAGATGATCCATATCGGGAAAAACACCCGGAGCCGGATCGTTTCCAAAGGCATCTCGGCAGGGAAGAGCAACAACAGCTACAGGGGACTGGTGAAGGTGCTCAAGGGGGCGGAAAATGCAAGAAACTACACCCAGTGCGATTCGCTTCTGCTGGGCGACAAATGCGGGGCGCATACCTTCCCTTACATTGAAGTGGAAAATAAGAATGCCGTGGTGGAGCATGAAGCCACAACCTCGAAAATTGGCGAAGACCAGATATTTTACTGCAACCAGCGTGGAATCAGCATGGAAGACGCCGTTGGGCTCATTGTGAACGGGTATGCCCGTGAAGTGATAAACCAATTGCCCATGGAATTTGCCGTGGAAGCACAGAAACTTCTGCAGATATCGCTGGAAGGAAGTGTTGGATAAGGAACAATATATAAACGATCATATTCCTGGCTTGAAGGCAAAGAGGAAAACAAACCAGGGAACTTAAAATTACCATCCATGTTATCGATTCATAATTTAAGAGCAAAGGTTGAAGGGAAAGAAATTCTCAAAGGAATAAACCTTGAAGTGAAAGCCGGCGAAGTGCATGCTATCATGGGGCCCAATGGTTCAGGTAAGAGCACCCTGGCCGGTGTGCTGGCAGGCAGGGACTTTTTTGAAGTTACGGAGGGGGAAGTGATGTTCGAAGGCAAAAACCTACTGGATCTTTCGCCCGAAGACAGGGCCAGGGAAGGAATTTTTCTGGGTTTTCAGTATCCTGTCGAGATTCCTGGCGTTAGCATGGTTAATTTCATGAAAACCGCCATCAATGAGATCAGGAAATATCGTGGCAAAGATCCTTTGTCGGCTTCCGACTTCCTGAAATACATGCGCCTGAAGGCAGAGGTCGTTGAAATTGATACCAAGCTGACCAGCCGTTCGGTAAACGAAGGGTTTTCGGGAGGCGAGAAAAAGAAAAACGAGATTTTCCAGATGGCTATGCTGGAGCCCCGTTTAGCTATTCTGGATGAAACCGATTCCGGCCTCGATATCGATGCCCTGAGGGTAGTTGCAGGTGGCGTAAACAAGCTGCGCAGCAAGGATACCGCTACCATTGTGATCACACACTACCAGCGCCTGCTCGATTATATCGTACCCGATTATGTGCATGTGCTTTATGACGGCCGGATTGTAAGAACATCGGGCAAGGAACTCGCTCTCGAGCTTGAAGAAAAAGGCTACGATTGGATCAAACAGGAAATGATGCAGTAATCACCGGAGGATAACTTATGGAACCCAATACTGCATTGCTCGGTCCCGATAATGACTACCTGCGGCTCTTCGACGCAAACAGGGGAAAACTTACCCAAAGCATTCCTTCTTTTCTCGTCGATCTGAGGAAAGAAGCCGTGGAAAGTTTCAGAATGCTTGGCATACCGGGAAAGAAAAACGAAAATTACAGGTATATTGACCTGCAAACCAGTTTCAACAATACCTTCAGGAAGGAGCTTCAACCCAAGAATATCACCTTCAATGTCGAGGATATTTTCCGATGCGATATCCCCGAACTGGATGCCGATGTGATCCTGGTGCTCAATGGTATTTATTACGATACTCACCGTCCCATGCGGGAACTGGAGGGAGGAATTCTTGCCGGCAGTCTTGCAGAGGCTTTCCGCCTGTTTCCCGGTATTGTTGAAAAGCATTTCGGAAAATATGCTGATCACAGGAAAGACGGACTGGTTGCCCTGAACACCGCCCTGGCCACCGATGGGTTCTTTTTATATGTGCCCGATGGAATTCAAATGAAAAAGCCTATCCAGGTGATCAATCTCCTGATGTCCGATGAGCCCACCTTTTCCCAGCAGCGTAACCTTCTGGTGATCGGCAAGGGTGCGTCGGTCAGCCTTGTGGTTTGCGATCATACCCTTTCACCCGAAAAGTTCCTCAGCAACAACCTTACAGAAGTCTTTGCAGCAAGGGATTCCCGCTTCGAGATCACCCGGCTGCAAAACGAACATAATGCCTCCACTCAGGTGCTCAGCCAGTTTTACATGCAGGAAGCAAACAGCCTTGTAAATAACAATACCATCACCCTCCATGGCGGCATGGTGCGGAACAACCTGTACGTTCAACTGAATGGTGAAGGGGCAGAGAACAATGCCTATGGCCTGTTCATCACCGACCAGGGGCAGCACGTGGATAACTATACTTTTGTGGATCATGCTGTGGCTCATTGCAACAGCAACCAGTTGTTTAAAGGCGTGTTGGACGATTATTCGTCCGGGGCCTTCAACGGACGCATCCTCGTGCGCAAAGATTCGCAGAAAACTGTGGCTTACCAGAAGAACAATAACCTGTTGCTCACCAGTGATGCGAGAATCAATACAAAGCCGCAGCTTGAAATATATGCCGATGATGTGAAATGTTCGCATGGCGCAGCTGTAGGTCAGCTTGACAAACAGGCCATGTTCTATCTCCAGTCACGGGGCATTGGCAGGGATGAAGCCAGGCTATTGCTGATGAATGCATTTGCCAACGAAATCATTGCCAAAATACAGGTTGAACCTATCCGCGAACGCATTGCCGAGTTGGTTGGCAAACGGCTGAGGGGTGAACTATCCCGATGCCATAATTGTACCATGCACTGCTGCTGATATTATATTGAACTGAGGTGAATAAATTTGATGTACATATGATCAGGGAAGATTTCCCTGTACTGAAACAGCTGGTTTACGGGAAACCCCTGGTATATTTCGACAATGGCGCTACTACCCAGAAGCCCATGCAGGTGATCGACACGATAAACCGTATGCTCCTGCAGATGAACAGCAATATTCACAGAGGGGTGCACTTCCTCAGTGAACAGTCCTCCGAATTGTATGAAAATGCCCGGCGTACCATCCAGGATTTCATCCACGCCGACCTCAGCCAGGAAGTAATCTTTACCAGTGGGGCAACCGGCTCGATCAACGCCATTGCCTTTTCCTTCGGCGAACGGTATGTTCAGGAGGGCGATGAGGTGATCGTTTCCGAAATGGAACATCATGCCAATATTGTTCCATGGCAAGTGATGTGCGGAAGGAAAAGGGCCAAACTGAAAGTCATTCCTTTCAATGAAACCGGTGAACTCGACATGGATGCCTACCGCAATCTTTTTTCCCAAAAAACAAAAATTGTGGCGATCGCCCATATCTCAAATACCCTGGGCACCATTAACCCGGTGAAAGAAATCATTCAGATTGCTCATGCCCATGGAGTGCCGGTGCTGGTGGACGGAGCACAGGCCATTCAGCATGTGGATGTGGATGTGCAGGATCTGGACTGCGATTTTTATGTATTCTCGGGGCATAAAATATATGGCCCCACGGGGATAGGCGTTTTGTACGGCAAAAGCAAATGGCTGTATGAGATTCCACCTTACCAGGGCGGCGGAGACATGGTGGACTGTGTAAAGTTCGAGAAAACAACCTATAACGACCTGCCTTTCAAATTTGAAGCCGGCACCACCAATTATATCGGAGCCATTGGATTGGCTTCGGCTGTTGATTATATCCGTACCACCGGATTTGACGGCATACAAGCCTATGAAGAGAATCTCAAAGAATATGCCCTTCAAAGGCTGCAATCTATTCCGGGCCTTACCATTTACGGTACCTCAAGGCACAGGATCGGGATTTTCTCCTTCCTGCTCAACGGCATTCATCCGTATGATGCGGGTATGCTGCTCGACAAGATGGGCATTGCAGTGCGTACAGGCACCCATTGCACGCAGCCGGTGATGGACCACTTTGATGTGGATGGAACCGTGAGGGCATCGCTGGCCATGTATAACACAAAGGAGGAGGTAGATATCTTCTGTGCAGGACTGGAAAGAGTAAAGAAAATGTTTTCATAATCAATATCATCATGACCCTCAACGAAGTTCAGGAAAAGATCATCGAGGAATTTTCAATCTTTGACGACTGGATGGATAAATACAATTATATCATCGAGTTGAGCAAAGACCTTGCCCCATTCAACGAAGCCAACAAGACAAAGCAGAATCTGATCAATGGCTGCCAGTCGAGGGTCTGGCTCAACGCTGAGTTTGTTGAAGGGAAGGTCGTTTTTACGGCCGACAGCGATGCCATCATTACCAAGGGCATTGTTTCCATGCTGATCCAGGTGCTTTCAAACCGCACTCCGCAGGAAATCAAGGATGCAGACCTTTATTTCATTGACCGCATCGGGCTGAAACAAAATCTGTCGCCCACCCGTTCAAACGGCTTACTTTCGATGGTCAAACAAATGAGATTGTATGCCATTGCGTACGAAGCAAAAATGAACCAAAAAACCGAATGATTATGGAAGGGGAAAAACCACTTCAGCTTGAATCGGCCATAGTCAATGTTCTGAAAACTGTTTACGATCCTGAGATACCTGTGAATGTATATGATCTGGGACTGATTTACGATATCGATGTGGATGGGGAGAGCAATGTAACTGTAACCATGACTCTCACTGCCCCCAATTGTCCGCTTGCCGACGATGTGATGCGGGATGTCCAGGATAAAGTTCAGGGCATCATGGGTGTTAAGCAGGTCAAGGTTAACCTGGTGTTTGACCCCCCATGGCACAAGGATCTGATGAGCGAGGAAGCCAAACTCGAATTGGGTTTTCTTTGAACCTGAGATGATTTTACTGACTGGTATACCAGCCACACGCTGATCACACAATGAGGGGGATAAATGAAAGACCATCTGCTGGGCAAAACGCTCGATGAGATCACGGCCATAATCGGTGAATGGGATGTTCCGAAGGATGTTCCCTGGAAGGTTACGCGATGGCTCTATCGCCGCGGCCTTTCCGATTTCAGCAAGATGATCGATATCTCAAAAGAAACCCGGAGCCTGCTTGACTCTCATTTTCATACCGGAACCTTTCCCTATGTGAACCGTCTGGTGTCGCATGACGGCAGTATCCGCTATTTTTTTGAAACCAGCGAGGGATTTCCCTTTGAAGCAGTATACCTGCCCGAAGGCCGCCGGCATACCCTTTGTCTTTCCATACAATCGGGCTGCAGAATGGGATGCCGCTTTTGCCGCACTGCCAGGATGGGATTTAACCGGAACTTGTCCATGCATGAGATCGTGAATCAGCTCTATTCCATCGATGAGCGGAAACTCATCAATCATATCGTATTTATGGGCATGGGAGAACCCATGGACAACTATGAGAACCTGAGCCGGAGCCTGGATATATTCACTTCCGATTATGGATTTGCCATAGCTCACCGTAATATTACCGTCTCCACGGTGGGGGTGAGTCCGGGTTTACAGAACTTTCTCCGGGACAGCCGGTCAAACCTCGCCTTGAGCCTGCACAGTCCGTTTGAGGACCAGCGCCAAACCCTCATTCCTGCCGAAAAGATATATTCTTTCAGAAATTTGCTGGAGGATATGAAAAGCTTCAGGGAAGTGAAGAGAAGGCGCATCAGTGTACAGTACACTTTGATCGGTGGGGTAAACGACAGTGATGAACACCTTGCAGAACTGATGAAACTTCTGGACGGAACGCACATCAAAGTCAATCTCATCGCTTTCAATCCATTCGAGGGCAGTTCGTTTGTTACCCCTGAGCCGGAACGACTTACCCGCTTCATGGATGCCCTGAATTCCCGTACGGTTCATACTACCATCAGGAAGGCGCGGGGGGAAGACATTGGCGCTGCCTGCGGCCTGCTCGGATCGGGCTGCAGGGCAACAAAAAAATCAGCCTGAACAGTTGTCTTTTTCAACCCGCTACCTACGCGGCATTATTTCACCGTCATGGCAAATCCCCCATAAGGAAGCATGCTTACTTTCACCTTATCCTTCCTGTTGAAAGGGGTCGTGGTTGACGCGAATGACTTGTTATCCGGTCCGTCGGCTATCAGGACCTGGTTGGCATTCTGTATATCGATAAAGCTCAGGTCAAGTTCAACCTGTTTAGGAGCATTTTCACCATTAATCCCTGCAATCCACCAGCTGTTCCCGTTTCTACGGGCTACCACAACCATCCTGCCCGGCTCACCTTCTATCCAGCGGGTTTCATCCCAGGCAACAGGAACTTCTTTCAGAAATTCAAGCGGTTCTTTCGGCAGGGACAGGTAAGCGGTTACACGGTCGGCAAAATGCAGGATGCCCGACTCAAACACCACCGAAAGCGCCAGTTCATGCCCCCAGGAAGTGAGATGCGGATATACCTGGTCCGAAAAGGTCACGGGGGTGTAATCCATCGATCCCACCACATTGCGGGTAAAAGGAAGGATAGTGTTGATGTAAGTGGCATGTTCAGGATAATCTTTGTTGAAGGAATATGCCTCCGCCCCATTCACGGCTTCCATGCTCATCAGGTTGGGCCAGGTGCGGCTCCAGCCCCTGGGCAGGGTGCAGCCATGAAAATTGACCATGATTTGCTCTGCGGCGGCATCCTTCAGCAGGTCGAGGTAGTATTTCATGATATGCTGCTTGTCGCTCTGCCAGAAATCGACCTTTACCCCTTTTACACCCCATTCGTGCAGTTTTTTGAATTCAGCTCTGCGGGTTACTGGGTTGAACATGATGTCGCGCGGCCTTTCGGTGACCAGGTTGTGGGGGCCTCCGGAATTGTACCACATCAGGATGCCCACACCGCGGGTATTGGCATACCTCACCAGTTGCTCTATGTTACCGCCTTCCATCAGGTCCCAGTTGGCATCGACCAGGGAGTATTCCCAGCCCATGGCTGCGGCAAGGTCGACGAACGATTTCAGGCTCTGGTAATTTTTACTGCTGCCATGGTCGCTCCACCAGCTCCACGATGCCCTGCCGGGTTTTACCCAGCTGAAATCGCCTTTCTGCTGCGGCCGGGCTACATTGAACACCATCATCGACTCAAGAATTGAACCGGGCGTCTGCCCTATGGCTATCACCCTCCAGGGCATCTCCCAGGGAAGGTTCCACGAAGGATAGCGGTTGCCGGTATTGTTTCCGTCGGTGGCCTCGGGGAAACGGATAGTGTATAATCCTCCGCTGCAATCCTGCTGAAGGTGGGAACCACAATAATTCTCATAAACACCCGACTCGGTAATCAGCATCCAGTATTTCCCGGTATTGAACAAGGCAGGAAAGCACCAGCCTTCTTCTCCGGGGGCTTTTGTTCCCACAGGAATTCCGTTTTCATAGAAATTTTCATACGCCGGACGGTATTCATTCGGTTTGTCATACGGCTGCGTCCAAACACGGCCCTGCGGGTTCACTGCAAAACCGGTATATTCCTTCTGAATGGTATAGCTGCTGTCGTTTTTTCCCGGGAAAACATAACGGAAAGCAATGCCATCATTGTACGCCCTGAACATTAGGTCCATGGGCTGATGTTTCCCGTTCTCGAGATGAATG
>JAKAMP010000075.1 GCA_021812865.1 Bacteroidota bacterium
ATATTCTCATACCGGCTTATATTTTCAGGCGATTTATCGTGCCTGAGTTCCTGCAGAATGCTTGCACCTGTAGCAATCTGCAGGGCTATTTCGTATGCACTGGAGGTATCCAGTTTTGAGCAGAAGCCTTCAATCATTTCTGCAAATGCGGTGAGTTTGCCCTGAATACCCCTGTTAAGACCTAATTCAGGAACACCCGGGGATTTGATTACCTCCCACATCAGCTTATTGTTTTCTGCAGCAAACTGGGTGATCTTCTCCAGGGTGGTATCGCCAATACCACGGGCCGGGTAGTTGATAATTCTTCGCAGCGATTCTTCATCCTTCTGGTTCAGGGTAAAGCGGAAGTAGGCCAGCAGGTCCTTTATTTCCTTACGCTGATAAAATGACAGGCTGCCATATACCTTATAGGGTATGTTCTTTTTTCGGAGAGATTCCTCAAAGATACGCGACTGGGCATTGGTGCGGTACAGAATGGCAAATTCATTAAAGCTAGCCTGCCGGGAAAGGTGGATGTCGAGAATGCTGCCTGCGGTAATGAAACCTTCTTCATTGTCGGTTGCAGTTTGTACAACCTTGATTTTTTCTCCTGCCTCCAGGTTGGACCATACTTTCTTCTGAATCTGATCTTTGTTTTTGGATATCAGGCTGTTTGCCGCATCCACAATGGTCTGGGTGCTGCGGTAATTCTGTTCCAGCTTAAATAACTTGCTTTCGGGGTAGTCTTTCCTGAAATTCAGAATATTCTCGATTTTTGCACCCCTGAAGGAATAGATGCTTTGTGCGTCGTCGCCAACCACGCTCACGTTGTGGTGTAGCGCCGCCAGTTTGTTCACGATCAGGTACTGGGCATAGTTGGTGTCCTGGTATTCATCCACCAGGATATAACGGAACAACTCCTGGTATTTTCTGAGTACATCCGGGAAATCGCGTAATAGTATATTGGTGTTAAGCAGCAGGTCGTCGAAATCCATGGCATCGGCTTTCCGGCAACGGTTCACATAGATTTTATAAATCTCAGCCATCATGGATTTCCGGTTTACAGCATCCTGGCGACTTATCTCGGGGTTGCTGGCATAGGCCTGGGGTGTGACTAAGTTATTTTTTGCGGAGGAAATTCTCGACAGCATTTCACCAGGGGTATAAACTTTATCATCGAGCCGCAGTTCCTTCACAATATTCTTGAGGATGTTCTTCGCATCAAGCGTGTCGTAAATGGTATAGTTAGAAGTAAACCCAAGCGTCGAACCTTCTGTGCGCAGGATGCGGGCAAAGATGGAGTGGAAGGTTCCCATCCACAGGTATTTGCTCTTGTCGTAGCCCACCAGCGCTGAAATTCGCTCTTTCATCTCCCGGGCCGCCTTGTTGGTAAAGGTAAGAGCAAGAATCTGCTGTGCTCTGCAGCCCTGGCTGAGCAAATATGCAATACGGTAGGTCAGAACCCTGGTCTTGCCCGACCCGGCACCTGCAATAACCAGCGATGGACCTTCAATATTCACAACAGCATCGCGCTGCGCATCATTCAGCTCTTCAATATATTTCGTTTCCAATGACTTCGAATTGGCCTACAAAAATACGATTTGAACCGGGAATCCTCCATGATAAACTGCCTTTAATTTTATGAATTATCAACAACAGGAAATCTTGCCTAACGTATCCGGACTTAATTCATTCAGGGGCCTGCATGTGCTGAACCAGGAGGGAATCAGATCACAGGAATCATCTGCTTGAATTTATGCAACCTGCATAAGCTGAAGGAGTATAGCTGTTGCCATGGCAATGAATATTCAGTGCGAATTTGCAGCATATAATAAAGTATATGGTTTTTAGTTTTTATATTTGAGGTTTTCAATTATCTATGCGCCCACTGCCGATCCGGATACTGCTTTTCCTTCTTCTCTTTGGCCTGCCGGCTGGCGCATGGGCGCAGATTTTCCCTGTGACCTATTCATTTATCGACACCACGGTATACCCTCAGTTCAAGGCAAAGGATCCGGTAATTGTGATCAACCTCCCATGCAGGTTCAGCGCCACTCCAACAGCTTCGCTGGTTGCCCGTTATCCTGAGAATCCCGACAGCTGCAATTTTCTGTGGACCAGGTATAATGAATTAACCGGGGCTTATGATATTCCCGTTCAGAATGATACACTGGTCAGTCAGAGCCAGGCCAGCGGACTTGGGGAAGGGGGATATCAGGTGCATATCAGCCGGAGCGGTCTGCCGGATACCGCATTTCGTGCCTGGGTTTATTTTCATCATTTTTCCGTAAGTGTACTGAAAACAACGGATGGAAAGCTTCCAAACAACAAGTACACCTGCGAATACCTCGATCTGAACGGATCTTTCACAACAGATACCTTTATATATTACGATCCTTCAAATGGGAAGGCTGTAATACTGCCCGACGCATTTGAAACCTGGTGGTCCTCTGTGAATGATGTAGAAACCGTCAACAAGCTTTTCAGTGACCTGAATGTGCGAACATACAATCCGCCAGTATATGACACTCATTACACCCTGAAAGTAACCGACCGTTTCGGGGATGCATGTTCCGATACTGTTTTGTACGAATCCATTCAGACAAAAGCCCAGTTTATCTATAAGTTTCATGATGTTATAGGAGATACAAAGGGATATGTGGACATGAATGGGTCAGGAGAATCAGCCCCGGCAACCTTCCAGTTCATCAACCAGTCGATCAATGGCGCTGAATTCGAGTGGTGGCTGGTTGATTCGACCTTTACCTATGGTGATGTGATCAAACCGGTCATTACAACCGATACCTCGGAAAAGCCGGAATTTACCTATACCATACCCAGACAGTATACCATACGGCTGATTTCCCGAAGCGCTGAGCATTGCGTGGATACGGCAATCAGCGATAATCCTATCATCATCAGGAATTCAGAACTGAAAGTGCCCAATGTATTCACTCCCAACGGGGACGGGGTCAACGACAATTTTGTTATTTATTCTTATGATGATGAGACCAATTCGGGTTCATACCTTCATTTTGCCTCGATACGGAATTTCCATATTTCCATTTACAGCCGCTGGGGCATGAAAGTACATGAATTCGAGGGCGACATTAACCAGTGGCTGGCCAATGGCGGGTGGGACGGCAAGATTCAGGGTACCAACCGCGACGCAGCCCCGGGGGTATATTATTATATAATAGTGGCAACCGGTTATGACAACGTGCAATACAAAGGTCAGAACCAGACCAAAGGTCCGGATGGCAAGCCTACCGGAACACCTTACATGGGGATTGTTTACCTGATCCGCTAGAGCCTAAGGTCTTTATCAATTCGTACATTTCCATCCCGGCCATACAATAAAATGAAAGAGGCGGAAGTTTGAATTCCGCCTCTTTCGTAAATGCTTATTGTGCGGCCCGATGGCCAGGGAATTATTCTTCTTTGTCTTCCGCTTCGTAAGCTTTGAGCAACTGTTCCTGAATTTCTCCAGGTAACTGTGCATATTCGAGGAACTTCATGGTATAAATACCTCTTCCACCCGAGAGCGAAGCCAGGGCTGTGGAATACTTGTTCATTTCGGCAAGGGGCACCTTGGCTGTGATCTTTTCAAAACCACGTTCGCTGCCCATGCCAAGAACCATGCCACGGCGTCCCTGCAGGTCGCTGATCACATCGCCCATACTGTCGCTGGGGACAAGAATTTCCGCCTGGTAAATGGGTTCGAGAATCTTGGGACCGGCATTCTTGAAAGCAGTTTTGAACGCATTCCGGCCGGCAAGCCTGAAGGAAATTTCATTGGAATCGACGGGGTGCATCTTGCCATCATACACAGCAATCCTGATATCGCGTGCATAGCTGCCGGTAAGCGGACCTTCTTCCATCTTTTCCATGATCCCTTTCAGAATGGCAGGCATAAAGCGGGCATCGATCGATCCACCGACGATACAGTTATAATAAATCAGTTTGCCGCCCCAGGGAAGGTTAATTTCTTCCTTATCGCGTACGGAAACCTTGTATTCCTTGCCGTTGAGCTTGTACATGGTAGGATCGGACACTCCTTCCACATAGGGCTCTATGATCATGTGTACTTCGCCGAACTGACCTGAACCGCCCGACTGTTTCTTATGCCTGTAGTCGGCCTGTGCAGCCTTGGTGATGGTTTCACGGTAAGGAATTTTCGGAGCAAGGAATTCGGTAGGCACTTTAAATACATTGTCGAGATGCCATTTCAGGATATTCAGGTGGTGTTCGCCTTGGCCGGAAATGATGATTTGTTTCAGTTCCTTGGAATACTCGATCAGTATGGTGGGATCCTCCTGGTGCATACGGTTAAGGGCTTCACCAAGTTTTTCATCATCCCCTTCACTTACCGCTTTGATGGCAGTCCTATATTTAGGTTCGGGGAAGGTGATATCGGGAAGCTTGAAGTAGTCGTTCGATCCGGTGAGGGTGTGATTGGTCTTGGTGCCTTTCAGTTTTACCGTGGCGCCAAGGTCTCCGGCCATCATCTTGGGTACCTTCGTCCGGTTTTTCCCGTTCACCACGAAGATTTGGGAGAAACGTTCCTTGTTCTGGGTAGTACAGTTCAGCAGGTCTATCCCTTCGTTGATCTCACCGGCAATAACCTTGAAATAGTTGATTTCACCGATATGGGTTTCAATGCTTGATTTGAAAACGTATACCACGGCAGGGCTTTTGGGATCGCAGGCTATTTCCTTGCCTTCGGTAGTTTTTACCGGAGGAAACTGATCGGGACTGGGAGCCGATTTGCTGATGAAGTCGAGCAGCCTGTCAACGCCTGTACCTTTTTTCGCGGAAACGCAGAGAAGGGGGAAAATGCCCCTGTTTAACAAGCCTGCGCGAATACCTTTCAGAATTTCTTCCTCGGTGAGCGATCCTTTTTCGAAGAACACTTCCATGAGTTTCTCGTCGCTTTCGGCAGCTCTTTCCATGAGCTGGTTGAAAAGGTTTTCGGCATGAGCTTTCTGATCTGCAGGAATATCCAATACCTGGGGCTTCCCGCCGTCTGACGGGTACCTGAGAAGTTTCATCTGGAGGATGTCTACGATATCGCTGAAGTTCAGTCCTTCATTCAGGGGATATTGCAGAATGGTTACATGGTTGCCAAACCTTTCCCTGGTCATTTCGAGGGTTTTCTCGAAATTGGCTTTATCATTATCGAGGTGGGTAACTGTAATAATCATGGGCATCTTCAGGTCTTCGAGTTGTCTGGCCTGTATTTCTGTACCCACTTCCACTCCGTTCTGGGCATTCAGCAGCATAACACCGGTGTCGGCCACATGGAGTGAAGAGATCACGTTTCCAACGAAATCATCGGCTCCGGGATTGTCAAGCATATTGACCTTGGTATCGTTGTGTTCGGTATGCAACAGGGAGGAATAGATCGAAGCGCTGGTTTCATGCTCGATATCGGCAAAGTCCGAAACCGTGTTCTTCTGGTCTACTGACCCTCTGCGGTCAATCATTTTTCCTTCAAAAAGCATCGACTCAGCCAGAGTGGTTTTCCCTGAACCTGCGTTGCCCAACAATGCAATGTTTTTAATCTGGTTTGTGGTGTATGTTTTCATGTACGCCTAAGTTAATAGATTTCAATAGGTTTAGTCCGGAGGTATTAGTGATTCATTTTTAAGATTTTACTAAGTGTGCAAAAGTAACAAATTTTTAAAAAGATCAAAGGTTAATAGCTATACGTCAAAGATTTTTATCATGCCTGTTTTTAATACCAATATAAGTTGTATCTTTGCACCCTCAAATCCGCAAAAATGTGGTATTTATATAAGGAGGGGGAAGAGGATGAAAAGGCAAATTTGATTAATCATCATTTGGTGGATAATTTGAGAGGAGTAGTTAAGAAATTTATCATGAGAATATTGTTTTTTTAAAAAAAAGGATACCTTTGCGAACCCATTTTGTAAAACATAATTAGTACAAAAATAGCGTTGAATCTATGCCAACGATACAACAGTTGATAAGAAAAGGACGCAGCATGCAGGAAGACAAGAGCAAAGCTCCAGCTCTTTCAAGCAGTCCGCAGAGAAGAGGTGTATGTACCCGTGTATATACCACCACACCTAAGAAACCTAACTCAGCTATGCGTAAAGTAGCCAGGGTGAGGCTTACGAATGGAATTGAAGTGACAGCTTACATTCCAGGCGAAGGTCATAACCTCCAGGAGCACTCGATTGTGCTGGTTCGCGGAGGCAGGGTGAAAGATCTACCTGGTGTTCGCTACCACCTCATCAGGGGAACCCTCGACGCTGCTGGCGTGGAAGGCAGGAACAAACGTCGTTCTGTATATGGAACCAAAAAACCGAAACAGAAAAAGTAATTAAATAGCCGATATCCATGAGAAAGGCAAAAGCCAAGAAAAGGATCCTTGCACCTGATCCGAAGTTTAACGATGTACTGGTTACCCGGTTCGTTAACAACCTGATGTTTGAAGGAAAGAAAAGCATTGCATACGGAGTGTTTTATGATGCAATGGAAATGGTAGCTGACCGCACCAAAGACCTGGGCAAAACCCCGATTGAAGTTTGGAAAAAGGCCCTCGAGAACATCACTCCCCTGGTTGAAGTGAAAAGCCGCCGGGTGGGTGGAGCCACTTTCCAGGTACCTATCGAGGTCAGGCCCGACCGCAAGATATCGCTGAGCATGAAAAACATGATCCTTTTCTCCAGACAGCGCAGTGGAAAATCCATGGGCGAAAAATTGGCTGCAGAGATTCTCGCCGCTTACAATGAAGAAGGTGGCGCCTACAAGAAGAAGGAAGACATGCATAAGATGGCTGAAGCCAACAAGGCATTTGCCCATTTCAGATTTTAATTAGAGAACAGGACAGAAGGGATATTAATGAACAATAACTTAAAATATACAAGGAATATCGGGATCATGGCCCACATTGATGCCGGAAAGACTACCACTACCGAGCGTATTCTTTATTATACCGGGATCAATTACAAAATTGGAGAGGTACATGATGGAAATGCCACCATGGACTGGATGGTACAGGAACAGGAGCGCGGAATCACCATCACCTCTGCAGCTACCACGGCTTCGTGGAAATACAATAACGAAACTTACAAAATCAATATCATCGACACTCCCGGACACGTTGATTTTACCGTAGAAGTGGAGCGTTCTCTCAGGGTTCTCGACGGCGCAATCGCAGTTTTCTGTGCAGTGGGCGGAGTTGAACCCCAGTCGGAAACAGTATGGCGCCAGGCCGATAAATATCATGTTCCCCGACTCGCATTTATCAATAAAATGGACCGTACCGGCGCCGATTTCTTCAATGTGGTGCAGCAGATCAGCGACAGGCTGGGAGCACGTGCTGTACCCGTTGTAATTCCTATCGGCGCTGAAGAGCATTTCCAGGGCGTAATCGACCTGATTAGGCAGAAAGCCATTGTTTGGCAGAATGGCGCTGCCCAGAGCAACTCCTTTGAAGAAACGGAAATTCCTGACGACCTGGTGGATGCAACGAACGAATGGCGTGAAAAACTTCTCGAAGCCATTGCCGAATTTGACGATAACCTGCTGGATAAATACCTGCACGATCATACCACCATTACGGAAGAAGAAATTTATGCCGCACTGAGGAAAGTCACCATTAACCGTGAGCTCGTACCAGTATTGTGTGGCGCTGCATTCAAGAATAAGGGGATCCAGCCTCTGCTCGATGCCGTAATCACCTACCTACCCAGTCCGCTGGAAGTAGGTACAATAAAAGGCACCAACCCCGATACCGACGAGGAAATAACCCGCGAACCGGACGATCAGAAACCTCTTTGCGGTCTAATTTTTAAAATTGCAACCGATCCCTTCATGGGCAGGCTGGCCTTTATCAGGGTTTATTCCGGTGTGTTAGAACCAGGAATGCAGGTTTTCAATCCGCGTACCAATAAAAAAGAACGCATCGCGAGAATTTACCAGATGCATGCCAACAAACAGAATCCCCGCGACCGCATTGAAGCCGGCGATATTTGTGCTGCAGTAGGATTTAAAGATGTGAGAACCGGCGATACTATTTCAGATCCTCATCATCCGATAATTCTTGAATCCATGGTATTCCCCGAACCCGTTATTGGGATTGCTATTGAGCCCAAAACCCAGGGCGACATTGACAAGCTGTCGCTGGCGCTTGGCAAGCTTACCGAAGAGGATCCCACTTTCCAGGTTAAGTACGATGAGGATAGCGCCCAGACTATAATCAGCGGGATGGGAGAACTTCACCTTGAAATTTTAGTGGACAGGCTAAAACGCGAATTTGGCGTTGAGGTGAACCAGGGCAGACCCCAGGTGAATTACAAGGAAGCCATTACGCAGAGCGTTAAGCATCGCGAAGTGTTCAAGAAACAATCCGGTGGCCGTGGTAAATTTGCCGATATCGAAGTGGTTGTTTCGCCGGTCGATGAAGGACAGAAGGGGCTGCAGTTTGTGGACAGCGTACGTGGTGGGCGTATACCAAAAGAATTCATTCCTTCAGTGAAGAAAGGTTTTGAAGATTCACTGAAGAGTGGCGTGCTGGCCGGTTATCCGGTTGACAGTCTCAAGGTTGAACTACTCGATGGTTCGTTCCATTCCGTTGATTCCGATGCACTTTCATTTGAAATTGCTGCCAAGATGGCTTTCCGCAAGGCATGTCAAAATGCACGCCCTATTCTTCTCGAACCCATCATGAGTCTTGAAGTGGTTACCCCCGAGGAATATATGGGTGACGTGATCTCCGACCTGAACCGCAGAAGGGGACAGGTGGAAGGCATGGAATCCAGGGCAGGCGCCCGCGTAATCAAGGCAAGGGTTCCCCTCTCCGAACAGTTTGGTTATGTAACCGTTCTGAGAACCTTATCTTCCGGCAGGGCTACTTCGACCATGGAATTTTCTCATTACGAGCCCGTTCCCGACAACCTTTCAAAGGAACTGCTCGATACTTTCAAAGGAACCAAAGCATTTGCATAATACACACGTATAATGAGCCAGAAAATTCGCATAAAATTGAAATCGTTCGATCATAATCTGGTGGATAAATCTGCCGAGAAGATCGTAAAAACTGTGAAGTCTACCGGCGCTGTAGTGAGTGGTCCGATTCCTCTCCCTACTCATAAGAGGATTTTTACTGTGAACCGTTCGACCTTTGTGAACAAAAAATCACGCGAACAATTTCAGTTGTGCTCCTACAAGCGGTTACTGGATATTTACAGTTCAACCCCGAAAACCATCGATGCTCTGATGAAGCTCGAATTGCCCAGCGGCG
>JAKAMP010000076.1 GCA_021812865.1 Bacteroidota bacterium
ATACTTGAACACAAACACTCCTGTTTTCATGAAAAAGCCTGTTTTTGGACTAAATTAAGAATTAATAGTGTTATAAACCAGCTATATACGTGTTTCAATATGAATCAACACTTAAGGTACATCAATTTAGACCTGATCCAATCAATCTCCTTTAGGCATAAGTAAAAATCATTTGATTTCATATTTGCAAAGATGTTTCAAAAAACTGACCGAAAACTACAATTCTACAAATGTAAACTAATAACAAATTAACATATGTTACACATGTCAATTATTTATATATTACATTTGTAAATAGACTTTTCCCCCCGGTTTGTAACAGTTTTTATAATATTTTTTAATTAGATTTTCCCTATGAAAGATCGTCTGCAGCAATTTTTAATTGAGGAAGCACTTTCTCCTTCAAAATTCGCTGATGAAATCGGCGTTCAGCGTTCCAGCATTTCCCATATCCTCTCCGGTCGAAACAATCCCGGTTATGACTTTATTCAGAAGATTCTCAAGCGGTTTCCTAACCTGAATGCCGACTGGCTGCTTATGGGTCAGGGGAAAATGTATAAAACTGAACTGCAACCTTCACTTTTCGATACTAGGCCTGAAAAGCAGAATATAGATGTAAATCCACCCGTGAGTGAAGTAAATAGCATATCTCCAGATACGGAATTCAAGCAAGAAACTTCAAAAATTGAAAAGGAGATACTGCTCAACACTGCCGGTCATGAAAAAACCATAGAAAGAATTGTTATATTCTATGCTGACAAATCATTTCATGAATACCAACCCTCGTCCTGATAGCGGCGTTGTTAAATGCAGCTATACCCTAGTAAAGCATTGTTCTTCACAACAGTTGTAAACCAGGCCAATAGCTATTAACCAACAGCTAACAGCTCTAAAAAAACATTCTCTGCCAATTCTCCCTACAAACTGACTTCCTTGCTCAATCTTTTATCCCTGGAGGAAGCCGAGGCATTGATCATATATACGACTTTTTTCAGCGCCCATTTCGAGCTTGCTTCATCCCAATATGAAAGTTCGGATACCGGAATGCTTATACTCAGTTTTGCTGCTTCACCGGTATTCAGCAGAGGGGCTTTTACGAACGCTTTCAGTTCCTGAACCGGTCGATCAATCTTGGTATCTGGCTTCGAAACATATATTTCCACAACTTCCTTGCCCGGAACATTTCCTGCGTTTTTAACCGATAAACTGATGTGGATCGTATCGTTTACAACGGTAATATTCATGTTTTCATAATCGAAATTCGTATAAGACAGTCCATATCCAAAGGGATAGGAAACATTGAGGTTATGCTTGTCGAAATGACGGTAGCCTACATAAATGCCCTCTTCGTATTTCGTGTAGTCAACATTCCGGATTTGCTTATCTGCAGGTTTGGGTTTATGTCCCACAAAAATGGCATTCATGCTCATGGACTGCTTGTTCAGCGGGAAATTCGCTGTGGATGCATGGTCTTCAAGTTTCACGGGGAAGGTCATAGTGAGCTTGCCGCTGGGATTCACTTTACCGCCAAGTATATCTGCCACTGAATTACCGCCTTCCTGCCCACCTTGCCAGGCCAATAAAATAGCATCCGGCAGGTCTTTCCATGAAGCGGTTTCAATCACTCCTCCAATATTCAGTACCACTACCACCTTTTTGCCTGCCTGGTGAAATGTTTTGCATACGCTTTGAATAAGTTGCTGTTCCTTATCCGACAGGTCAAAATCATCTTTTTCTAACCTGTCGCTGCCTTCTCCGCTGTTCCGGCCAATGGTGATGATGGCAATGTCTGCACTGTTTTTGCATTCCGTTAACAACGCCGCAGAAGGGATCATTTCCGGAGGCAGGGTACTGTTCATCATGTCCATCATCCTTTCTCCCTTCCTGAATGCTTTCTTATGCTCAGCCTTGAAATCATCAAATGCTTTTCTGGATGAAGTATCTATTGCAAACCCCGCATTGGCAAGGCCTTCTTCCAAAGAAACGGTGTAAGCTTTGTTTACATTTCCTGAGCCTGTACCCCCCGCAATAAAACGAAAGGAGGTAACCCCGAACAGAGCCACTTTTTTCACTCCTTGGAGAGGCAGTATTTCATTGTTTTTCAGCAATACCATTCCCTCGGAAGCGGATTGACGTGCAACCAGGGCATGCGCTTTTAAGTCGGGATGATTGCTGTATTTGTATTGCTGCATTCTGTGCGAATTCAGAACCAGCCTCAGAATCCGGCTCACACTCGTATCGATATCGGCCATAGGCAGATTCCCGGCGTCTGCAGCTTTCATTAACGATTTATATTGTGCTCTTGTGCCAGGCATCAGAAGGTCATTTCCTGCTTCAATTTCCTTGGGAGGATTCGTCCCGCCAAACCAGTCGGTCATGACCAGCCCTTTAAATCCCCAATCATTCCGCAAAATGTCGGTCAGTAAAAATCTGCTTTCAGAAGCATGTGTGCCGTTTATCAGGTTATAAGAAGACATAATGGTGTAGGGTTGCGATTTTTTAACGATGATCTCAAATCCTTTGAGATAAATCTCACGAAGCGCCCTGGCGGAAATGATCGCATTATTATTGTTCCTGTTGGTTTCCTGACTGTTGGCGGCAAAATGCTTTACTGACGTTCCCACCCCGTTCGACTGGATACCTTTTACCATGGCCGCACCTATGTCGCCCGTAACCAACGGGTCTTCGGAATAGTATTCAAAATTCCTGCCATTCAAGGGATTCCGCTGGATATTGACACCCGGGCCAAGGATCACATCTACGCCATATTCCAGCGCCTCATTCCCCATAGCTTCTCCCACTTTGCTTACCAGGTCAACATCCCAGGTGGAAGCCATCAGTGTGCCAAGGGGAAATGCCGTGCAGTAGTATGTGCTCGTATCACGTTTACGCGTGGGAAAAATCCGTAAGCCGGCCGGGCCATCAGAGAGATAAATAGTAGGAATTCCAAGTCGTGGAATGGGAGAGGTGGTGCCTACGGCTCCCCGGACTCCATCCTTTGAAGATTCAAAACCTGCACCTGATTTCATCCCGGATCCTTTCAGAATACGGATTTTTTCTTCCAGGGTCATCTGGTGCAACAAATCCTTCACCCTTGCCTCCAGTGGCGCCCGTGTATCCTCATAAACATCAAGTTTACCGTTCCTGTTGAGATCCCTGAAGGTATACCCGTCAACAGTGATCTCCCTGACCGGAACCCCGGTGTATTTGTCCTTTTTGTCAATATTGATAAAACTTCTGTTCAGATAAATTACAGCAGCGATTGCGATAACAATGATTAAACCCAGTATTCCAAGGAATACTTTCATCAAGACTCTCAGAAGCTTTTTCATGGTTTTGGATGTATATGAACAGTAATGGATTCAATAGCTCAGGATTGCCTGTATAAAACTGGCATAATACCCGGTTGCATACAGCGCCATGATCTGCACCTTGTAAATCCTGCTGATCATTTCCGCCCGCTTTCAACACAACGCGAACCAGTCAGTTCAAAAACAAACCCGGCATACACATTGCATTTCAAAACAGATTTACCTTTTCTCCTTACGAATTTATTAAATAAGATGAATGAAAGATATGTTCCTATAAAAATATACTTCAACCTCCAAACTCCAAACCTCAAACCTTAAACCTCAAACCATACAATAAAAACCCTTATCTTTGCATAAAAATTCATGTACCGATTCATAATTCGTCCTGTTCTCTTTCTCTTCAGTCCCGAATCCATCCATCATTTTCTTGTCCGTTTCATCTGGATTGTATTTAGAATACCAGGAGTGGCTTTCATAGTGCGGAAATTTTATGAGGTGAACGATCCTGCGCTGGAGCGGAAAGTATTCGGACTCACATTCCGGAACCCGGTGGGATTTGCAGCCGGTTTCGACAAGAATGCAGAGGTGTTTGAAGAGTTTTCATCCTTCGGTTTCTCCTTTATCGAAATTGGAACCGTTACGCCCGATGCCCAGCCTGGAAATCCACGTCCCCGCGTGTTTCGGGTGGTACCCGACAAGGCCGTTATCAACCGCATGGGCATCAATAATTATGGGGTGAAAGCTGCCGTAGCCCGGTTGAAAAACAGGAAACATAAGGTTATTGTCGGCGGCAATATCGGTAGGAATACCGTAACTCCCAATGCCAAGGCGCCGGCCGACTACGAATACTGCTTCAGGGAACTATACGATCATGTGGATTACATTGCCATCAATGTAAGTTGTCCCAATGTGGAGTCGCTCACCGAGCTCCAGGAGAAGGATATGCTGAGGGAGATTCTTGAAAGGCTTGTCAGGGCCAGGGAGGAGCAGAAGGTGAAAAAACCGGTTCTACTGAAAATCAGTCCCGACCTCAACAATCAGCAGTTAGACGAAACCATTGACATCGCCATGCAGATGAATATCGATGGCATCATCGCCACCAATACCACCCGATCGCGTTCAGGACTGAGCGCTGGCCAGGAAGAGATAAACCGTATTGGCAATGGTGGATTGAGCGGAAAGCCACTCAACGCCCGTTCCACAGAAATGATCGCCTATATTGTCCGGAAAACAGGGAATAAAATGCCAGTGATTGGAGTGGGAGGGATTATGTCGCCCCGCGACGCGCTTGATAAGCTGAAAGCCGGCGCTTCCCTGGTTCAGGTCTATACCGGCTTTATTTATGAAGGCCCCGGCTTTGTGAAGAAAATCAATAAGGCTGTCCTCAGGGAACTGAGATAAACCTCATTTTTTCGGGACAAGTTCGTTGCAATGACTCACCAGCAGTTTCATGTCCTCTTCCTTTCTGAGGTCAAGGGAGTGGCTGCTTACGAAGTTCATGATGTCTTTCTCCTGTTTTGGAAGAAGCCTGATATAGCTTTTCAAATTACCCGCCCTCAACATTCTCCTGCCATTCGATATCCAACAGGAAGAATCAATGGTCAAGCGGTACTCTCCCGCAATGCTAAGCTTGAATGGCCTGCCGTCACTGCTGTTCGTGTAATCCAGGCTGTTCACAGCGCTGGTGGACGATGTCATGCCATATCCTACGCTCTTGCCTTCTGTCTGCAGGGTTGCCTGGCGTTTTTTCAGCAGACTGATCTTCCCCGGTTCCAGTTCCTCGAAGTATCCATGATGAAGGTACCTGAATACATGGGCGCCAATGGCGACCGATACTAGTTCATCGGCATTGGCTATGGCCATCTTTTTGTTCTGCGCATTCATGTACTGTATCTCATCCAGCAGGAAATTATAATTAAAAGCGGCCGATGCAACCCTTTCCTTATTAAAGAGGGCTGTTCCCCGTGTAAAGCCGGGAAATAAGTACTGGTGACTGGCTTCGATCTGGTCTGTTACCGGAATATCCGACTTAAGTGCATAGAGTATGGGCGATTGCGCTTTGCATAGAAACAGGCTGAACAGAAAAACCGCCATGAGGGTAAGAAAATGCCTGGCTTTCATGGTGTTGATGTTTTATTTATAAAGATACAACAAGTTTAAACGCTCATCTGCCAGGAATGCGCTGATAGAATCAGTCCTTATTGTAATTCGTTATAAATCAAATGGATAACACAAATAGATGATGCTTTCTTTTTCCCCTTTGTAGTGTTGGATTTGCCTGCGTTAAGGCATGGTCAAACCTTAAACTTTAAACTTTAAACCCCAAACCTTGCAAACATAACCCACTATTCACCACTCTTGATCTTTGGATCGTTTGCTACGCCCAGGATTCCCAGGTATAGCAGTTTTGCGGCATCTTCCATGATATCGGGGGTAAGAACATTGGTTTTATCGCGTGGATCGTGATAATAGACCGGAAACACAGCATTCGGGGTCCACAGGCTGAAAGTTCTGATGCCGGCCTTTTCAAAATTCGATTCATCGGAACGCGGACGGCCATAGTTTTTGTGCCATGCGGTAGCGTTCATCTTGCGGTGGATAAATTGATTATTGGCATTTTCAAACTGACTGAACAACTCAGGATAGCTTTTGCCGTTGCCAATGGTAAATTCTCTTCCGTTGCCAACCATATCGAGATTGATCATCAGTACAGTTTTATTTTCAGGGAACAGGGGATGGGCTGCATAATATTCACTCCCGTACAGGCCGCACTCTTCGCCGCCAAGCAGGATGAACAGCACCGAGCGTTTAGGTTTGACCGGCGATTGGGCCAGGGCCTTGGCTGCACCCAGAATGTCGCATACCCCCGAAGCGTTGTCGAGAGCGCTGGGAAAAACCTCACCGAGGTAGCCCTGTCCGTCCAGGTGTCCTCCCACGATGATTACCTCATTTTTCAACACCGGGTCGGAGCCTTCTATCATGCCCACCACGTTGCACGACTTTGCGTCGGGAAAGTATTTGGTTTGGGCCGTGATCGTCACCGTTTGCTGAACAGGCAAGGCAAACGACGGGGATTTCATTTCGCTCAGCTCTTTTTGTACCGTGTTGTAATCCTTCCCGGCATCGGCGAAAATCCGCTCTGCCACAGCATTGTTGATATGGGCATATATGAAATGCCTGAGGTTTACCGTATTCGGATTGGCAATCTTGCTGATGTACAGCATGCCCGCAGCCCCGTGTTTAACCGCATTCCTGAATTTGTAGCGATGGTATTCATAGGGTGTCCAGCCAGCCATCATGCTGTCGTTTTTCTTATACGGCGTTCCTGCTTCAAGAAGCACGATCTTGCCCTTTACATCTACGTTTTTATAGTCGTCGTAACCCAGCTCAGGTGCCGTGATGCCATAGCCCACATATACCATGGAACCCGTTACGGTTCCCGAATCGGAGTTGGATCCGGGGTAATAATCATCCGGGAACTTATACGAAATTTCTTCTCCGGGTTTGGGCGAATAACGCAGGCTGCCTGCCGAAAACACCTCTGAATATTCATTGGGAAAATACTGAAAATAGCTGCCTTGATTGGCCGGTTTTACACCCCATTTTTTGAATTCACCGGCGCACCATTGTGCCGCTTGCAGGTATTCCTGCGATCCCGAAAGACGGCCTTTGTATTTTGATGAAGTAAGCTCATTGGCAAAACCCACAATCTCTTTACCTGTAATCGAACGAAGGGTTTCCTGCAGTCCGTCTGTCCCTCCATTTTGTGCAATGGCGCTCAGGGCAACGGCTGTAAATGCAGTTGCCAGCATGATTGATTTCAGCCTCATTGAATTTGCAGTTAAATTGATGCGCTAAAAATACAAATTTTATGATGCAAAAGGCAGGGGAGACAGGAATCAAAATATTTCTGCATCAAATTGCCATTTTGGGCAGTCGCCGGTGGCTGATTTTCGACTTTGAAGCAGAATGTGCCTGAAAGGGCTATCCTGACAATAACCGTCAGCGATGTACAGCATGTTAATTCAGGGATGGAATATAAATGGAAAATCCCGCTTTCAGCGGGATTGACAATTTCCGTGATCCAGCTGGGATCAGAACTTTATCCCGTAGATACCTGAATGTCAGACCTTCAGACCATGAAAGAAAGGATCAGGTATCATACGGGAATCATTTTCGCTTAAATTCAGCATATAACTCAAGCAATGCTTTTTCTATTCTTTCCCTCTCACCCTGGTTGAAAGTATCCCTTTCAGCCTTCTGCTCCAACCTCCTTCTTAATTTATTTGGTTCTTTGTCTGACCAAATAAGTGACGCTAATCCAGATCGGTTAAGTGCAGGATGATCAATCCAAGTGTTCTGCAGCGGCTTAATGACCTCCCTGTAAATATGGAGAGGATATTTCATTGTAAGCATTACCTCATCACCCTTAATGAAGGTTACGACATACCTATTACCCTTCTGTTCTCCCTTGCAGATATCCCATCCGTTCTTTAATGGATCGTATCCATCAGCTGAATCTACTTCCTTTGGAGGCATCTTCAACAGCTGCTTGACCTGCTTTCTATAAAATAAATTGTTCAAAATAAATTCATTTCTCATACAAATATACTATTTAGGATATTGCCGTGCAAGACAAAAAACTTAACAATTGTTTACAGTCCAGG
Organism: Bacteroidota bacterium; assembly: GCA_021812865.1. GTDB lineage: Bacteria > Bacteroidota > Bacteroidia > Bacteroidales > JAAYUG01 > JAKAMP01. The sequence goes on from JAKAMP010000076.1 coordinate 7,979, forward strand.
ATCCGCATCTGATCCCTCGTAATTTTCAGATGGATGATTAATCATTCCGCAACAATCAGGGCAGGTATCTACATCGGAAGATGAAATATATCCCTCATAGACTAAATCTGCTGAGTCTTTATCGTCGAATCTATCACCACAATGTCTGCATTGAAACTGTCCTTTACTCATATAGTTCTGAATTATATGGTTCAATTTCTTTATTACAAACCGGGCAGCGATCATTACACATAGAATCTGCAACATCATTCCAGTGTTCATTACAATCCTTACAAATGTAGAAATTCAAATAATTGATTTCTGTGAATACCACATTCTCAGGGATTCCCAATACATCACATGCATAGTCCTGAATATCGTCCAAAATATGAATAATCCCCTCAAGCTTGTTTTCATTGGTGCAAAGGGCTAAAAGATTTTTCTTCTGCTCTGCAAGCAAACCCCAATTCATGTTATCGAAAAACTCCTTATTCATAACCGTTTGTTTAAAATATTCTACTTATCTCCTTTGTTACACCACCTGCATTCTCTGCGTACTCAAAAAACAGGCCCGTATATGCACGTACAACCGGATTCCCCTTTTCGGTGATATTTAATTGGAATATAGTTCCTCGATTATCGCCTTCTTTCTGCCAAATTTTGAACGCCTTTCTATCCCGGGCAAATGGGGTGGAGTAAGGGCCATATAGTTTTGGCTCAACATCTCCCCACATATGGCAAACGTAAAATTTCTTTTGCATTATGATTTCTTCATCAATCCCTGAATCTATAAGATTAAGGATATCTGAAACCGTCTTTTGCTCAAGTGGTTCCCATACTGTGACAAAATTATGCGCAAGCTGGTCTCCATGTCCTGAGTTCTCGAGATCCTCTAATTTCAAAAAAGCCTTATATAAATCATCTTCTGACAATTCTGAAAGGTAGCGACCTGCAGATTTCGAAATCAATTTCCTTTTTAATCTGGATATGCTCATTTTTTCTATTTTATTAGTTCAACAATAAGTTTCCAATACGACCCATTCCTGGTACCGTCTATCTGAAGGTCCCTAACAATGAATCCTTTTTTCATACAGATATTAGACCAACGCTTGTAAGTTTGAGGACCAACCCTCCGAAGCTTTGACCAAAACTGCCATGCGTCAAGATTTCCGGTATTCAAATTCATTCTGTGCCATTCCTTAGTAAATTCCTCAGCAATGAATTTTGAATGT
>JAKAMP010000077.1 GCA_021812865.1 Bacteroidota bacterium
AATTATTTCATCGCTAACCTGATCAAGGCCGATCCGAACCAAGCACTTACATTGATCAGCTATTCAAAAGATTCCGTTATGGCTGGTACCGATGTACTTGTGTCCAACGATACCCTTGTGGTAAGATCAGCCGACACCATTAATACGACCAAATACATTCTTACTGTGACTGATCAGGGTCTCAGCAACGATGCTGTGCTTACCTCTCAGACACTTACCGTCAATGTTTCCGGTAGCACGGGTACCATTAGCGGCTTTGCCTATGGCAGAACTCTGAAATCTGTGATCGATTCCCTTGCCGTTCCTGCCGGAGCCGACTATACCGTTTACGATGCCAGCGGAGCTTATGTTCCATACCTGACACTTACACCCGATACAAATTTTGTGCAAACTCAGGTATCTAACCAGATTTTTATCTCCGTGGTGGCCGAAGATGGGGTAACGAAGATCGTTTACCAGTTGGAGCCCAATGCTTCCAACACCGATGCATTTGTTATTTCCGATGTATACCAGGTTAACCAGGATCAGTCTATAATCGAGCTGATACCTCAGGGAACAACGGTATATGGTCTCTTCAAGTACCTAACCCCGGCTCCCGGCGCTACCTTCAAACTGGTTGACAAGTTTGGATTCGAACGCCAGATCGGCAACGTGGTGAAAGACGATAAGCTGGTTGTTACTGCCGCTGACGGCGTTACCACCAAGACTTATTACATCTCCATGCTCGATGTGAAGGTGAACTACCTGGCCTATGTTGTATCCAGTCTCTTTGAAGTTGACCAGCTGAACTTTGTCATCACGGTTCAGAACTACTTCACGACCCGTCCGGTGAGCGAACTTGTATCGCACCTTGTACCTGCCACTGGCGCTACCATTAAGGTCATGACTTCATCCGGCACTGAAAACACCGGTACACTGAACAGCACCGACGTAGTGGTTGTCACTGCAGCCGACGGCGTAACCCAGGCTCAATATGCCCTCAATGTGGTTACTGCTGTTGATAAAGTAACAGGACCGGTCGCCATCAGTGTTTACCCGAACCCCACCTCCGATGTAGTGAATGTTTCCGGTCTTGAAACTGGCAACAGGATATCGGTTTACAATATGCTCGGACAGCAACTGCTTGAAAAAGTTGCCACCCAGAATATTGTTTCAATATCCATGAATGGCCATGCAAGCGGTGTTTACTTCATCCAGGTGAACAACAACGCCAAGGTTCTCGGACGTTACAAACTGATTCTTAAATAAGAATTCCAGATTCTATACTGAAAGCCGTTCCTCCGGGAACGGCTTTCTTTTTTTATGGCACACCCTTAATCCGCTATGACATGCAGGATTCAAAACGCGGATAAGTCCATTCATATCAGAGCCGAAGTTCCCGGCCGGGACTTATGCTGCAATTACAGAATTCATGAACGGCAAACCCAAACTCCATAAAAATTGATGCAGCGATTTCAAAAAGCTTACGAAAATTCAAGCCTCAATTGAATAAAAAATTCATCTATTCATCGATGAATATGGAAAGTGACATGGCACGGTTTACCGCTCGTAGCGGTTTGCTCTTGTCAACGGGCGCTTACACCGCTTGTACGGACTTACTGTTTTACTTCAACTTGCGGCAGAGAATTGTCTGGCGGTTTGAGGGCTTTTGTCAACCCGTTCGCACCGGAGCACAGACGGTTCGGGTTGTTCTGCGAGACTTAAGAAACGGAATTGTAATTCATCGGGAAGGCTTTTTCATAGCCTGACCATCGTCTATCTATTGCCTTTCCCTAGCCTGACTCTAGCCTGACCCTAGCCTGACCTTGAAGATTTGCAGCGGAAGGAACCTAATTGCACTTCAGGTTGATCATGTTTTTCCTGGCTTCATTCACATAGGTTTTCGATTCTGATGCTTTTCTGAATGCAGCGCAGGCATTTGGACCGTCTTTCAGATATACATACGTCCAACCAAGCTTGAAATATATTTTCGCGATCTGTTCTTTGTCCTTTTCATTGGCAATGGCTAGTTTAGCCGCATCGGCCGATTCCTGGTACCGTTTCAGATTATACGCCAGAAGCGATTTCATGTAATAGGCATTGGCATAGGTAGGATCGTATGCAACGGTTTTATCGAGGTATTCGATGGCTTTGGCGGGATTATTTTTTTGCACTCCATATGCTTTGGCATAGAAATATTGACGGCACAGGGTGCTGGCTTTCGCTACCGTAGCAGAGTCGTTTTCATTCTTCCCCAGCCCGATGGCTTTATCCATGGCTGCGCCCATACTGGCTTCGTTTTTCTTCTTGAAATATACCTGGCCCAGGCTGAACCATTTATAAGCCCGGGGATCGGTTTGAATGGATGTTTTGTAGTAGAAGATAGCGGAATCCAGGGCGTTTGCATTCACCGCGTTGTTGCCCATCAGGTAATAGGTATTTCCCAGTAGTTTTGTGCTGCTCTGCAGGTAATCGTCGCTTTTGTAACGGGCAGCGACCTCGGCAGCTTTTTTCAGCTTCACCACGGCTTCCGGGTAATTCTTTTCCTTGTATGCATTATTGGCAACTTCATAATATAACCCGGGCAAAAATCCTTCAATTTTCAGGCGGGTAGTGTCGCCTGCAGCCCCTAAAGCATTGCATATTTCCAGGGCCTTTTCAAATTTTGCAATGGTGGCTTCTTTATCGGTGGAATATAATTTATACGCCTCATTATAAGCGTCCATTGCATCACGCACAGTCTGGGCGCCTGTATGCAACGACATTCCTGTGAGGACCAGTACCATTAAGAAACTGCTGTACCTTCTCATTTCTTTCAAGTTTTTACAAAGATAACAAAAAGCTATGGGATGATATTCCCTTCAGCACTTATTCACATATTTCAGGTAATGTAAAAAACATTCTGCTGTTGATTCCTTGTTTGCACAAATCATTCCTTTCGATTTTCATTTTATTCAAATTATATGGAGATAGCTGTGATATAACTTTACAATTTCTGTGGTAACTTTATCCTATTATGAGTCAGATTGAAACTGGGAGCGAAATTTTCATAAACCAATAAATTATTCTTCTGAAAGTCAGTATCATTCAAAAGGCATTTCTGATATTCAGGATTTGGATTGTGTTTATCCGTAGAATCAATGACCGGTAAAAATTCTTCAGAACCATGAGAAAAGTATTTGTTGTTCTTGTCGCATTGCTTTCTTGTTATGTTATGCTTGCGCAGGGCGAATATATCGACCATCAGGTAAGCCAGATTTACATGACTTCCGGCAATGACAAACTCAGAAATCACGATTACCAGGGAGCGGCCTCGGATTTTGCTTATGCAGTTAAGCTCGATCCGGGCCTGGCAGAAGGGTATATTAACCTGGGCATTGCCCGCAGCATTCTGCAGGATTTTACTATAGCCATAGAAGCATACAATAAAGGTATTGCCATCAATCCGAATATTGCCGCTGGATATTACAACCGGGGATCTGCGTGGTTTGCCCTCCAGGAGTACGAGAAGGCCATGAAAGATTATAATAAAGCCATCAAGCTCAATCCCTATTACAAAGAAGCCTACAACAACAGGGGAAACCTGAAGCTGGTGAGTAAGGACTACAGCGGCGCCATTGATGATTTTTCAAAGGTGATCGAAATCTCTCCTGACGATGCCACCGCATTTTATAACCGTGCGGTTGCCCATATGCAACTGCAGCAGACGGAAGATGCCTGCAAGGATTTACAAAAAGCAGCAGCCCTTGGGGACAAGCAGGCAGCATCAGCCAGTGACAAATACTGCAAATAGTCCTGTTTTATAGGTTTCTGGAATTGCCCAAAAGCGTGGAGGAAATGTTTCACCAGATACCTTCACCATCGCGAAATGTAAATTTTTCTTTTAACGTAAATGAAGGGCTGTGTGGGTAATGCCTGAATTCCGGTTTATTTTCCGGGTAAACTGGTTTTGGGTTTGAAAATGCTGTTTCCTCTCATCAAGGATTCTATTTCTTCTGGCTTTACCGGAGTGGATTTAGAGAGCGCTTCTCCATGATCAGCCAGTACCAGCACATCATCTGTTATCCGGATACCATTTCCCCAATATTTTTTGTCGCAAGGGCTGCCTTCTGGGAAATACAGGCCCGGCCCCACAGTGATGACCATGTTTTTCTTCAGGGCGCCTCCAAGTATGTATTTGTCGTATACTTCCAATCCGATGGAATGAGAAATGCTGTGCGGACAATACGATGTAACTTGCCGGGCATCCCTTATAATTCCCAGTTGTAACAATCCTTTAGCAAGAACATCCATTCCTTTCCGGTCCACTTCTTGGTAAGGAATTCCTGCTCTGATGGATTTGATCGCCGAGTCGTGCGCAGCCAATACCAGTTTGTACAATTCAAGCTGAACCGGGGAAAATTTCCCGTTGCCCGGTACGGTGCGTGTCACTTTCGCCGTATAGCCCTGGTATTCAGCCCCAGTTTCCATAACAACCAGGTTACTGCCAACATGCGCTCCCTGGTTCCCTGTATAAAACAATATGCATCCGCTATTGCCGGAAGCGATTATGCTTGTAAAACCTTCACCGGCTGCTCCACCCTTCTTGAACATGTATTCCTGTATGCCCTGTATTTCCAACTCACTCATGGATGGCACGATGGACCGGATGGCTTCGTTTTGTCCGCTGCAGGTAATATCAACCGCTTTCTTCAACATAGACAACTCTTCTGGCGTCTTCACCTCCCTTAACTGGCTGGTTAGGCGATTGAACAGCACGAAATTGATGTGTTCTTTCAGCATGGTATCGATCAGTGCCTTTTGTGCCGGATTGTTTTTTTCGATGATCAGGTTGCTGATCAATATGTCCCGCTGTGACGGACTTCTTGATATCCCAGTTTTTACCTTGAACTCACTGATCAGGTTGAAAAGATCAGCCCGGTTATTCATATCTGGTTTGATATCGACCGGCAGCAAATCGGACATTACAATACTGAAAGATGAAAAATTGATCGGGAAAATCCTGAAACGGAATGCATCTATGGCTGTGTCGATCTGGTAGGTTTCCATGGCCTCCTTCAGGGTTGTTCTGGCTCCGGTCCATTTTTCCATGGCGGGATTATTTTCCTGCATATAGATGACTTCTTTCAGAGGCCGGTTCATTCCCATGAATTTATGAGGCTCCTTGAAGATCAGCATTATGGCATCGGGATCTTTGATCCCGGAGAAGTAATATAAATCGGGATTCTGATGATAAGGATAGGCATTGTCGTTGGTATAGTCGTGTTCAGCGTTTGAAAACAAAACCAGCACAGAGTTGGGAGGCATGATTTCACGTAAGGCCTCGCGCCGGCTCTTGAAAAATGAAAGGGGAAGAGTGGGATTGGATTGGGCTGAGGTGATCTCACCGGCAGCCACCATCAGCAGGGCGAGTAACAACCATGGCAGGGTGCAAGATATTTTTCTCATGACTACTTTTTTTATTTGCATCTTTTCGGGATATTTTCAGGTATCTGGAAACTGCTGTATTGCAGGATGTTCATTCTTCCGCTTCCTGAAATGGACCCAAGCGCTAAAATATGAAAGATTTTATTTCAACCCAATTAATTCATCGGTAGCCGGAATATCAGGAGAGCTTGATGAATGATTGAGAATGGGTACAATGCATGCTTCTGTTGGCCTTGTCTGAAAAGATACTGGATAAATCCACAGGGATACCGGACAAGATATGCTTGGGAAATTGTATAAATTGGATTGGAAATGAGCAGGTTTTTCAATTTTTGATATAATTTTATTCTTTTAAAAGGATTACCGATGCAAAATTTTTTTATTGAGAAGACCAGCCGCACGCCCCAGGTGATGCTCGATGCTGCCAATGGACTGATCGACATAAAAGGACCATGCATTGTTGAAGATACGGTTTCGTTTTATGAGCCTGTGCTGGCCTGGGTCAATGAATATATAAAGTCTCCCAGGAATATCACAGTAAATCTCAACCTGGAGTATTTCAATTCGTCCACGTCTCGGATTCTGATGGTTTTTTTTCGTTCGCTTGGAGATATGGTTCAAAGAGGGGGGACAGTGGAGGTACATTGGTTCTACGCCAAAGGTGACGAGGATCTTAAAGAAACCGGAAATGATTTTTCAGCCCTTTCCAGGTTACCTTTCCACCTGGTTGAAAAAGGCTAATCATACGTTTGCATTTCATTTTTGTGGTAGAAATGGCTGTCATGCTGATCCGGAGGTTCGACTCTATGTGAGTAATTTTATAGGAAGAAAAAACTACACTTCATCTCCCGAATGCCGGATCTTGTAAAAAACAAATCCCGCCACGCAGATCCTGTGATCATCTGCTGCTGGCAGGTTTCTTGCTTAAGGAGTGAAGTACGATCCGGGGAACCTGTTATAAAGGTTGTGAAGGGTTATTCAGATACCGGGCTAACCTGGTAGATACCGGCAGCGCTAATCATTAAAGTTTCCAGTGAATCCATTTCAAGGGTGGCATCGGCAGGTAGTGTATTGTATCCCAGACCGGCAGCGTTTATCATGTTTTCTTCCAGCGTCTGGTAATCCACTTCCTCGCCAGCGGAGAAATTATCGCTGTTATCCTGTTCAGCCCTGTAAATACCGGCAGCCTTTACCATGTTTTCTTCCAGCGTTTGGTAATCCACTTCATCGCCAGTTAAGAATATATCACTGTTATCCTGTTCAACCCTGTAAATACCGGCAGCTTCAGTCATGTTTTGTTCAAGAACTGCATCGGAGTATACAGCGTCATCCTGATCCACACCGGCAACCAAGAATTTATTCAGGCCGGCAGCATTGATCATCATTTCTTCCAAGTTATCAGAAGAAGTGTTATCCTCAAACGATTCACATGTGGGTTTATACTCACTAATTCCTGCAGCCTCAATGAGGTTTTTCTCGAGGTTTGCCGGTTCCTTGAATGCAACTGCAGGGATTGTGGAAACAGAAGATCCGATTGTGGCGATGGTTTTTTTGTTGTTATCGGTCATTGCGACCATAAAAGCATTTGCATTGTTGCCTTTGGGCGAGAAGTTGCTGATCGCCTTTCCCTGGTTCATTTCGTAAAAGCCCGATTTGTGAAGGCTGATAATGCCTTGCAGAGTGAGGGCTATGCCCATGATAATGATACCCTTTACGAGATAATGGTTCATGTTTACTGTCGTTTTCATTTTATATAGCTTTTTAGTTTTTCGTTCCGTGTCAATCTTTATTCATTTAATGTGCCAAAGTTCGTAATAAAATATGAATCAGCATATTAAGTTTATGTTAAGCCTGCATTAAGCAATTGATTCTGAACGATTCTGCCGCGCACGTGTACGTTTTCGCACATTGCATAAAAATGCTTTCCTGGGCGGAAAGTGACAGGTCCCCTCACTCCAGGTATGACAAGATGGTTAAAAACAGGCATATAACTGATTGTGGCCAATCAGGTCGTGATCTGTCATTTTTTCCTAATTTTAACCCAACCTAATGAATACCCCTATGAAAAGAAGAACCTTTATCGGTACCGCAGCTGCAGGCGCAGGAATGCTTGGACTCCCGGCGCTTTCTGCATGCAAAGCGCCTCAAGAAAAAGAGCATGTTGAAGAAAGTTTACAGGATGACTTTGCACTGAAGGAGTGGACTGCCAGCCAGCTTCAGACTGCCATGAAGCAGGGAAAGTATACTTCGCGTCAGATTACTGAAATGTATCTTAAGAGGATACAATTGGTCGATCAGACAGGCCCTTCCCTGCACAGTGTGATTGAATTGAATCCTGATGCCCTGCAGATTGCCGATGAGATGGATAAGGAGCGAAAGGCTGGTAAAAGCAGGGGGTTAATGCACGGGATACCAGTACTGATCAAGGATAATATCGATACGGCTGACAAAATGTCTACTACTGCCGGATCCCTGGCGCTTTCCAGATCTATAGCTTTGAAGGATGCCTTTATTGTTGGCCGACTACGTGAGGCAGGTGCTGTTCTACTTGGAAAAACCAACCTGAGCGAGTGGGCCAATATCCGTTCATCCCGTTCCACCAGCGGCTGGAGCGGGAGAGGAGGGCAAACGCATAATCCTTATGTGACTGACCGCAATCCATGTGGTTCCAGTTCGGGCAGTGGAGTGGCCGTATCGGCTAACCTGTGCGCTATGGCCATTGGAACAGAAACCGATGGTTCAATTGTGTGCCCTTCATCGACCAATGGCATAGTGGGTATTAAACCCACGGTGGGCTTATGGAGCCGGTCAGGGATCATTCCTATATCTCACAGTCAGGATACTGCCGGCCCCATGGCCCGTTCGGTGGAGGATGCTGCTACACTGCTCGGATTATTGACTGGTACGGATCAGAGTGATGCTGCCACCCTGGGAAGCGCCGGTAAAACCAAGACGGATTATACCCGGTTTCTCGATCCAAACGGTCTAAAAGGAGCGAGAATAGGAGTGGCCAGAAGCTTCTTCGGATTCCATCCGGTGGTGGATCAGCTCATGAACCAGGCTATACAGCAGATAAAGGAGCTTGGCGCCCTGATCATTGACCCTGTGGAAATCAAAAACCTGAGGGAAATTGAAGCCCCTGAATTTGAAGTACTACTGTATGAACTGAAAGCTGATTTGAACAAGTATCTTGCCGGGTTGCGCCCTGATATTCCATACCGTACACTTAAAGATTTAATTGCTTTCAATGAAAAGAATAAGGACAAGGAAATGCCCTGGTTCGGGCAGGAGACCTTCATTGCTGCGGAGGCAAAAGGCGGACTTACCGATAAAGCGTATACCGATGCACTGGCAAAATGCAGGGAAGGAGCCCGGAAAAAGGGGATAGATGCCACTCTCGTTGAACATAAACTGGATGCTATAATTGCGCCTACTGGTTCGCCGGCTTGGCCAACCGATTGGATCAATGGTGACCATTTTACGGGCGGAAGCTCATCGCCTGCTGCTGTAGCAGGTTATCCGGCCATTACGGTACCGGCTGGATTTGTAGACCAGCTTCCGGTGGGGATTACTTTTATGGGTACAGCCTGGTCTGAGCCTGTACTGATACGCCTTGCCTATGCGTACGAACAGAAATCGTTGAACCGGAAAGCGCCAACATTCATCCCTACGCTCAAATG
>JAKAMP010000078.1 GCA_021812865.1 Bacteroidota bacterium
TGCCTATGCAATCAATCAAGATAAAAAATGAAGGAAGCCTTATCTTTGAAACCGTTCACCAGAAGAAATACGGGCAAACGTTTCCTGTGGAGATCAGTTCCCGTTATTTTGAAGTTGAGGGTCAGGGCTATTACCAAAGTATCATCCGGGATATAAGCGAAAGAAAAAAAGCACAAAACCAAATCGTTAAGCTATACAGAACCCTTACAGTACTTAGCAATGTGAACCAGCTGATTGTAAGGGAACGTAACCTTCAGCATGTTTTACAGGAAATATGCCAGATTGCAATTAATGATGGGCATTTTCAAATGTCATGCATTGTCTCATTTGACGATATTCAAAACCTTAGCCTTTCCGCCTTCCTTGCTATGAAGCCCGAGTGTGACCCTGATGAGTCCAATGCCATTATCAACCTTGTACTTGGTAAAGAAACCTTTATAGGGCAAACACTCCGAAGTGGCAATCGCCTGTTCTCAGGCCAATTCGAGGAAGACGATACCCTGAATTCTTTCACTGAAATCATTAATCAACTTGGTCTTCATTCCTTCGCATTTTTTCCCTTGATGCTCAATGAAAAGTCGGTCGGCGCTTTTGGATTCTTTTCCACCGATGCAGGCTTTTTCGATCCCGATGAAACACATTTGCTGGAAGAACTGGCTATGGACGTCTCTTTTGCCATTGATGTGAACGAAAAGGAAGAACTGAGGAGAGCCGCAGAAGATAAAATGATTCAGCAGTATTTTACCCTTCAGGGTATCAACAACAGCGTTAATTCGCCAATATTCTCGCTCGATACAAAAGGATGCTATACCAGTTATAATGAAGTTCATGCTTCTTTGATGAATACCATGTACCAGGCGCAGATTGAGTTAGGGCATCTCTATTCCGGGTATATTTCAGTTAATGAAGACAGAAAAATAGCCGCTGAACATGTTGAGCGCGCACTTCAGGGAGAAAGACATTCCGAAGAGACTTATTTATTTATTGGAAATAGAAAATCATACTATGAAACTACTCACAACCCCATCCGGAACAATAAGGGTGAAATAGTTGGCGTGGCTGTGCTCGGAATAGACCTTACGCAGAGAAAAATTGCCGAAGAAAACCTGAGGGAGAATATGGAACTTTTCCAGAATGTATTTGAATATTCAACCCTTGGTAAATCCATTACTTATCCTGATGGCAGGATGAAAACCAATAAGGCTTTTTCCAGGATGATTGGGTATTCACAGGAGGAGCTCAATCCCATGGGATGGCAGGATATTACGCATCCTGAAGACCAAACGATCACTGCAGAAGCATTTGCTTCTATGATTAATGGTACAGTAAATCAGGTCCATTTTCAGAAAAGATTTATTCACAAAAACGGAAGCCTGATCTGGGCCGATGTCACTTCATCCTTGCTGAAGGATGCAGAAAACAATCCTTCCCTGTTCATTACATCCATATCCGATATCACCGAAATCAAGCGCCTTGAACGCGAACGGTTCAGGTTACTATCCATTCTTGGCGAAAGCCTCAATGAAACATTTACTTTCGATGCGGAATCCCTGCATTTTGAATATGTCAATGAGGGGGCCATCCGGAACCTGGGATACAGTCTTACCGAGATGAAACAGATGACGCCTGTTGATTTAAAGCCTGAATATTCACTTACCACATTCAGGGAGGCGATCCTTCCATTGATCATTCGCGAAAAAGACCGGCTGGTTTTTGAAACCATTCACAAGCGTAAAGACGGGAGCCTTTACCCGGTTGAAGTACACCTGCAGCTCTCAGAACAGGATGACCGGAAATTGTTTCTTGCCATCATCAATGATATAAGTTACCGGAAAGCGGCCGAAGTGGCTCTAAGGGAAAGTGAACACCGGCTGCGGTCTACCATGGACAATATGATTGAAGGTTGCCAGATACTGGGGCACGACTGGCGATACCTTTACATTAATCTTGCTGCTGAAATACAGAACAGGAGACCGATAGAGGAATTGCTGGGTCGTAAATACATGGAAATGTGGCCTGGTATTGAAGAATCTTATGTGTTCAGGTACCTCAATAAATGCATGAATGAGCGGAGTTCTTTCCAGTTTGAAAATGAGTTTCAGTTCCCCGACGGCTCATCTGGCTGGTTTGAATGGTCCATTCAACCGGTGCCTGAGGGTATATTTATCCTCTCCGTCGAAATTACCGAACGGAAAAAGGCTGAAACGCTTTTGATGGAATCGGAAAAAATGTTTTCCACAGCCTTCATGCAAAGTCCAGTTACCATTACCCTCTCCTATACTGACGACAACAAGTTCATTGATGTGAATGAATCTTTTCTCAGGGATATGGAATACAGCCGGGATGAGGTGATCGGCCGGACTGCACTGGAACTGGGACTCTATGCAGTCGAGGAGGAAAGGCTATTCCTGATCCATGAACTGGAAACTCATGGCCGCATATTCGGGCAGGTATGCCGCTTCCGTTCTAAAAAAGGGAAAATCATAATTGGCCTGCTCTCTATCAATAAAGTGATGCTACAGGGCCGTGAATGTCTCCTGTCCACGATCATTGATATTACCCAGAGGAAACTGGCAGAAGAGGAACTGGTTAAACGGCAGCAGATGATCGATTCTATCTTTGAGAGCTCACCCGTAGGCTTTGCAGTGAATCGCATCGACACAGGAGAAGCCCTGTATGTATCCGGCAGGTTTGAAGACACCTATGGGGTGGAAAGAGGAGCTTTCCATTCCGCTGCAGAATTCTTTGAAAAAGTATACATCGATCGCACCTACCGCGAGGAGATGCAGACCCGTATCATGGCTGATATTTCCTCCGGTGATATCAGCCGTATGCATTGGAAAAATATTGCCTTGAAAACACAGGAGGGTAATACAAGGGTGGTGAATGCATCGAACATTCCCCTCTGGGATCAGAACCTGATGATTTCCACCGTTCAGGATGTTACCGACCAGTGGCTTGCCCAAGAGGCATTGAAAGCCTCAGAGGTGCGTTATCGAAGCCTTTTTGAATCGGCCCGGGATGGCATCCTGATCGTCGATTCTGCTTCGGGCATTATCCTTGACTCCAATCCTTACCTTCTAACTCTGCTTGACTATCCTGAAGCGGAACTGACCGGTAAGAAAATATGGGAAATACCGTCATTCAAGGGAATCGCAGCCAGCAAAAAAGCCTTTGCCGATCTTCTCGAGCTGGAGTACATGCGGTTCGACGACCTTCCGGTAGCCTCGCGGAACGGCCGCCTCATTACCGTTGAATTTACCAGCATGGTGTATGCCGTAAATACCCAAAAGATATTCCAGTGCAATGTGCGTGACGTAACGGAAAGGAAACTTGCTGAAAGAGCCATGAAAGCCAGGGATGAACTACTGCGTATCACCGGACGTATTGCAAAAGTAGGAGGGTGGGAACTGGATGTGGCTACTTCACAGGTGATGTGGACCGACGAGGTGGCCCTTATCCATGAAATAGAACCGGGTGAGCATATTTCGATCGACCAGGCCATTGCTTTCTATGCCCCGGATAACAGGAAAATCATGGAAGATGCTCTCAATGATGCCATTACAAAAATTAAACCCTATGACCTGGAACTCCGGATCATCACGGCGAAAGGAAACCAGAAATGGGTCAGAGCTATCGGAATACCCGTAGCTGAAAATGGTAAGGTGGAGGTAGTCAGGGGAAGTTTTCAGGATATCTCAGAAAGGAAAGCCATTGAAAAGGAAATCATGGAGCTGAATGCGGCCCTGGAAAACAGGGTATCGGAACGAACACAGCAACTCGAGCAGGCAAACAAGGAACTGGAGTCCTTCAGCTATACCGTATCCCATGACCTCAGAACGCCCCTCAGGGCCATTGCAGGCTTTACCCAGATACTCATGCAGGAATACGAACCCAACTTCGATGAGGAAGGGAAAAGGATATGCGGTATCATTCTCCGGAATACAAAACATATGGGCCAGCTCATCGACGATCTGCTGGCATTCTCGCGTGTCGGACGCAGTGAATTACACATGATTCCTGTCAACATGATAGACCTGGTTTGGAGTGTGTACGCAGATTCGGTGCCAGAAAATGCAAAACAAAACATAAAATTTGCAGTTCGCCATCTCGGGGACAGCTTTGCCGATCCTTCCCTGATCAGACAGGTATGGACCAACCTTATAAGCAATGCGTTGAAGTATTCAGCCAAAAAACCGGAACCTGAGATCACCATTGGATCGTCTATCGGAACAAATGAGATCACCTATTTTATCCGGGACAATGGGGTAGGATTCGAAATGCAATACACCGATAAACTATTCCGGGTCTTTGAAAGACTTCACAATGCAGGGGAATTTGAGGGTACCGGCGTGGGACTGGCCATCGTGCAGCGCATTGTTCAGAGGCATGGAGGACGCATCTGGGCCGAAGGAGAACCCGACAAGGGCGCTGTATTCTATTTTACATTACCTGTTAAAAACCATTCAACATGAGTCATTTAGATGCGGTAGACATCCTGATCGTGGAAGATAATCCGAGCGATCTTGAACTTACTGTCAGAGCCTTGAAATCACACAATCTGACTAACAATATCTTTTATGTGGAGAACGGTGCCGATGCCCTCGATTTCCTGTTCTGCAAGGGAAAATTCAGCGATCGGAATATCAAGTCTCCCTTGAAAGTGGTACTTCTCGACCTGAAACTTCCCAAGGTTAACGGACTGGAAGTGCTGAAAATCATTAAATCAGACCCGCAGACTTCTTTTATACCCATCGTGGTAATCACTTCTTCAGCTGAAGACCTGGATGTGAAAGAAGCATATAAATATGGAGTAAACAGTTATGTTCTTAAACCGGTGGCCTTTGATGATTTTGTAAATTCCATGAGCAAAATCGGCCTCTACTGGCTGCTGGTGAACAAACCACCCCTGGTTTGACCGTTTCGTATTCTTTTCTATTAATTCTGCGTTGACAGATTAAGAACGGAATCTTATTTTTTTTCGGAACCTTAAACCTCAGACCCAAAACAGTAAGAGCCATGCCATGGTCAATCAGTGGTCATTCCATGGTCATACCATGGTCATACCATTGTGAAATTCTCACCATTGAAAATCATCTAACCCAAATAACCTCACCCACTCCCCATCAGACAGACCCGCAAGACCAGCAGACCAGACAGACCAGACAGACCAGATAGACCAGCAAGACCAGATAGACCCGCAAGACCAGTAGACCAGACAGACCCGCAAGACCAGATAGACCAGATAGACCCGCAAGACCAGTAGACCAGATAGACCCGCAAGACCAGACAGACCAGACAGACCAGACAGACCAGATAGACCAGACAGACCAGACAGACCATATACACAGGACAAATTTATATGCCAACAGCCAATTGCTCTCTAATGATACCCTGTCATATTCATAGTTTTATGCGATATATAAATGAATTTCAAGCCCTTACATAAGTTTGAAATTCATTTTTGCCCAAATGCTGAATAGCATATTTTGCAATCTCAACTTAAATTGTATTTTGCAACTTTTTAGGGTAGGCATTTCGAACCTATGTTCAATTAATATTCTAATACTATTTTGAATCCTTCAAGAGCTCACGCTGTGCAATAGGAATTTTATATATTCAATTAATTAAATTGCCAACGTAGCCCTCCTGAATGCCACCGGGTAACGAGGTGGATAAACCGACCAGGAAGGTTCCGTCAGACCATTAAAAATAAATTTTGTACTGATGAAAATTGGAGTTCTTAAAGAATCATCACCGGAGAAAAGAGTGGCTCTGTTGCCCGAGGCTTGCTCAGTACTCTCCCGGCTTAAAGCAGAAATGTGGATTGAAAAGGGCGCAGGAATAAACGCATTTGCCTCCGATGAGGAATATCTCCAGGCGGGAGCAAAGGTAGTATCCCGTGAAGAAATTCTTCGCGAGTCTGATATCATTACAGGAATAAACCTGCCTGTTGATACAGAACTGGGGCAGATTACATCGCCTAAAATTCTCATTGCCGTAATGAATGTTTTAATTACTCCCGGTCTTACCGAGAAATTATTAAAGAGCGGCGTTACGGCATTCAGCCTGGAACTGATTCCAAGAACCACCCGTGGGCAAGCTATGGATATTCTTTCCTCCATGGCAACCGTATCGGGGTATAAGTCTGTACTTGAAGCAGCCCTTCATCTTCCCCGTTTTTTCCCGATGTTCATGACCGCAGCAGGCACCATAAAACCTGCAAAGGTACTCATACTCGGGGCCGGTGTGGCGGGTTTGCAGGCTATTGCCACGGCCCGGAAACTGGGCGCCATGGTGGAGGTATTCGATGTACGCTCAGCCGTGAAGGATGAGGTGCTTAGTCTCGGAGCAAAATTTGTAGAGGTGGCAGGAGCCAGGGAAGACGCTGCAGCAGGCGGTTATGCAATTGAACAGACTGAAGAATTCAGGCATAAGCAGGCTATGCTCATTCATGAACATGCCGCAAAATCGGACGCCGTGATATGTACGGCCCAGATACCAGGCAAAAAGGCCCCTGTGCTGATCAGGAAAGAAACCGTGGAAGCCATGCGCCCTGGTTCCGTTGTCGTTGATATTGCAGCTTCCTCGGGAGGAAACTGCGAACTCACCATGAATGGGGAAGTAGTGGTTCATCGCCAGGTCAGCATCATCGGAAAATCCGACTATCCATCGGATACCTCTTCCGATGCCAGCAAAATGTTCGGCAATAACCTCATCAACCTCCTTAAGCTGCTCATAGGGAAGGAGGGAGAGCTTCACCTTGATTTCTCCGATGAGATCATCAAAGGCACCTGCGCTGTTCATCAGGGCCAGATCATTTGTGAGCGACTGAAAAAATAAACTGCATAATATTATTCTATGGAAAGCATACTTGCCTTTTGCTATGAATACCGTGAACCGATATTCGTCATTATCCTTTCGATCTTTCTAGGCATTGAAGTGATCTCGCATGTCCCCGCGGTATTGCATACCCCGCTGATGTCAGGCGCCAATGCCATCCACGGCGTGGTAATTATCGGGGCCATCATTGTGATGGGGCATGCCCAGTCCATACCCACCCTGGTTCTCGGTTTTGTAGCCGTTGTGCTGGGAACGCTCAACGTTGTGGGAGGATTTGTGGTAACCGACAGGATGCTCGAAATGTTCAAAAAGAAAAAGAAATAGCCCCGGTTCCCTTAGTCAGCTGTAATAGCCTTGACTTCCCTGCTATAAATTTCCAAACCTATTACCAAATTCAGGAACATCAAATTGTAAACAAAAGGTATGATTGGTACTTACACACTTGAAATCAGCTACATCATTGCTTCCGTGACATTCATTTTCGGGTTGAAAATGCTCAGTCACCCCGAAACAGCAAGAAAAGGCAATATGGTAGCGGCCATCGGTATGGGACTGGCCATCCTGTTTACCATCCTTTTTCATACCAGGGACGGGCAACCCATTCATAACATAGGGTTTATCCTGGTAGCCATGGCGCTGGGTACCGCCATTGGCTGGACCATTGCCGTGAAAGTGAAAATGACCGCCATGCCTCAGCTGGTATCGTTCTTCAATGGTATGGGAGGAGCCTGCGCAGCCCTCATTTCCGTAATGGAATTTCCCCATTTAGCCCATGGTGCAGAAACCACCTCCATGTTTTCGGGCGAAGTGCTGGATATTCTCCTGGGTATGGTCATAGGAAGCGTTTCATTTGCCGGCAGTATGGTGGCTTTCGGAAAACTGGCCGAGAAGATTGGCGACCTGAGGGTTCGTTCCTGGAGATATGTAAACATCCTCATGCTCCTGGTCATCATTGGCCTCGTGGTATATATCATGCAGATGGGCAACATCGATCCTGTCCGGGCCATGCCGGCTGTAACCATTCTCGTAGTCCTTTCTCTTCTCTATGGTGTATCATTTGTTATGCCCATTGGTGGAGCCGATATGCCGGTGGTGATTTCCCTCCTGAACTCTTTTACAGGCGTTGCCGCGGCCACTGGCGGATTTCTGTATCACAACCAGGTCATGCTCACCGGGGGTATCCTGGTGGGATCAGCAGGCACCATCCTTACCATTCTCATGTGCAAGGCCATGAACCGGTCCCTTCTGAATGTTATCGTTGGAGTGTTCGGAGGAAGCAGCGCCTCTGCGGCCCAGGCAGTAGCAGGGACAGTAAAAGAAATCTCACTCAGCGATGCCTCTGTACTGCTTAGCTATTCCCAGAAAGTGGTGATCGTTCCGGGTTACGGTTTAGCGGTTGCCCAGGCTCAACATATCTGCGCCGATCTGGCCAAGTTGCTTGAGGAAAAGGGAGTGGAGGTGAAGTTTGCCATCCACCCGGTTGCCGGCCGCATGCCCGGACATATGAACGTACTGCTGGCCGAAGCCGATGTGCCTTACGATAAGCTGGTGGAAATGGACGACATCAACCCCGAACTCCCCAATACCGATGTGGTAGTGGTGATAGGCGCAAACGATGTGGTGAACCCTGCGGCAGAAGACGATCCGGGAAGCCCCATATACGGAATGCCCATCATCAAGGCCCGAACCGCTAAAAATATCATCGTAATGAAACGGGGAATGGGTAAGGGATATGCTGCAATCGAAAACTACCTGTTCTTTGATGATAAAACCCGTATGCTTTTCGGAAACGCAAAAGATTCTCTCCAGAAACTGGTGGCTGAAATAAAAAATTTATAATTTTTTTAATAATTTTATCTTCCCATACAATTACTTTAAAAGTCGCTCCTGTAGCGACTTTTGTTTTATTATGCACTTCCATCATCAGCTAAAAAAGGTATAGTTGCGGCTGAATCATGAAACTAAACAAGATGCATTGCGTATGTTAGAGAAAGTATTTGTATCTAAATTGTTAAAAACTTTTTTAATGGCCAAACATAAAATGAATACATTTAACCTCGGTTAGGTGATGCAGATCATTCTGATTGATTTGTATATGGTAAAATGAAATGTATTTTTGTGTAAGAAGAAAGAGGGCTAATATCTGAAAATCTTAAATAGTTATAAATACTATCAAGAAATACAAAAAAACTTATTCCCAATCCAAAATTTATTAAGTTAATAATTGT
>JAKAMP010000079.1 GCA_021812865.1 Bacteroidota bacterium
GGAAAGTATATCGAGCAGTTTCTCGGTGTGCTTCTTCAGCGAGGAGGCATAAATGCTCTCTGCGCTTCCGGACAGGGTTGCGCCGATAAAATCGATACCTTCGTCAATCTGGTCTTTGGTGCGGGTTTTGGTTCCCGTGCCCAGGAGTTGTCCGGTTAATGAGCTGACTCCTGCATCCTCGCCTTCCAGCGGTGGATTCATGATGAGGGATATGGAATAAGATACTCTCGGAATACGGTGATTTTCCACCACGAATACCTTTAATCCGTTCGGCAATTCAAACCGGGTATAGGCGCCGATCCGGATTACAGGGGCCGGGCCTGGTTTGGGTGCTTTGGAGCGGTCAACCTGAGCCTGCAGGGTTGACAATACTGCAAACAGTGCGATAAGTATGATGCTATATTTTTTCATGGCCTTGCCTCCTTATTTTTTAAGTGATTCGGGGAGATAATACATTACCAGCCTGTTTGTGGGCACGAGGTACTTGTTGGCTGCTTTTTGCAAATCTTCCCTGGTAATCTTCCGGTACTTCTCAATTTCTGTATTGATAAGGTTGGCATCCTTGAAGTACGTATAGTATTGGGCTAAGCTTGAAGCGATACCCTGCATGGTTGAATTGCTACTGTAAAAATCATTCTCGATCTGGTTCTGTATTTTCTGAAACGCGAGCTCGGAGATCTCTCCATATCTGGCCTTATTGATTTCTTCGTTCATGGCAGTATCCAGTTCTCCTGCTGTCTTTCCGATGTTTGCAATGCCATATATCACAAAAAGTCCTGCATTTTCCAATGAAAGCGGCATGGCTGCCACATACACGGCAACCTGCTTCTGGTCGACGAGGTCTTTAAAAAATTGTGAACTTTCGCCCCCGGCCAGGTATTTTTGTAGCATGTTTATGACATAGGAATCGGCAGTTCCCATTGCAGGAGTATGGTATGCATATACTATAGCCGGCAACTGAATCTTGTCATACACAGTCTTTTTTACCTCTTCTGTTTGCGGAGGCTCCTGCACATCGGGTCTGAATATTTTCTCTTTCCCTTTTGGAATGCCAGCAAAATATTTCTTCACCATTTCTTTGGCCTGGTCTAAGTTGATGTCGCCGGCTATTACCAGCACCGCATTTTGTGGCACATAGAACTCATGGTAAAAGTCCATGAATTCGCTGTACTTAGCCTTGTCGATGTATTGGGCTTCTCCAATAGGTGTCCAACGGTAAGGCATAACCTTGAAAGCCCCTGAACAGAGTTCAAGAAGAAGTTTTCCATACGGGCGGTTTTCGTAGCTCTGCTTTCTTTCCTCCTTAACCACCTTTCGCTGGGTTTCAATCCCGATGCTGTCGATCTTCAGGTGCATCATACGCTCTGACTCCAGCCAGAGAGCGAGTTCCAGCTGGTTGGATGGCATAATTTCGTAATAGTCCGTATTGTCAAAACCGGTACCTGCATTATTTTCACCTCCTGCATTCTGTACATATTTAAAATAGGTTCCCCTGGGTATATTGTCAGAACCTTCAAACATCAGGTGTTCAAAAAAGTGGGCAAACCCGGTACGGTCGGCCTGTTCATTCTTGGAACCAACATGGTACATCACATTGACCGCCACCGTGGGAACGGAATTGTCCTGATGCAGGATCACATGCAATCCATTGTCAAGATCAAACTCCGTAAACTGGATCCTTCCGGACTGCGCATAAGAGAGTGTTGTGCCCAGCAGAAGCGCCAGGAACAGCATAAATGGTTTTCTTTCTTTCATGGGTTGGTTTTTAAAAAAAAAGCTAAGGTATTAAAAAAAGTCCATAAAACGTTGCAGTGATCCATTCCTGACACCTGTCTAATTTATACCAGGCAAATCAGGCATTCAGGCACATTCCCTTCCGCATGGGAAATACTGAGGTTGTGATTCCGGACCATGACCAACGGACTGCCCAGTGAACCAGTAAAAAATTGTATGGTCATTAAGCAATTTCCCGTCTGAATTGTTGTTAAAAAAACAGAATATAATCCATTTCAACAGTTAACCTATGCTTGTACTTCTGTCCCCTTCCAAGAATCTGAATTTCAAACCACAAACGGTGACCAGCAAATTCTCCCAGCCCATGTTCATCGATGAAGCTGCCCAACTGGCTGAGAGGGTGCGCAAGCTAAGCAGGAAAGAGATGGCGAGGCTCATGGATATCAATCCCCGGCTCACAGAACTGAACCATGAACGCTTCATGCAATGGAGCGGAAGCGCTGGTGCCGGTAACGTAAAACAGGCCATCCTTGCTTTCAACGGGGATGTATATACCGGACTGAATGCCAGGACCATGAAAGAGTCGGATCTTGCTTTTGCGCAGGAAAACATGGTTATTCTGTCGGGCCTTTACGGAGCGTTGCGGCCCCTGGACCTAATCCAGCCGTATCGCCTCGAGATGGGAATTGAACTGAAAGTGGGCAGGGCGGCCGATCTATATGAATTCTGGGGAACGAAAATCACCGATACCCTGAACCGTTTGCTAAAGAAACACAAGCATAAAGCGATCATCAACCTGGCCTCACTGGAGTATTCCCAAAGCATCGATCCCAAATCGCTCGATGCCGAATGGATTACGCCCGCCTTTAAAGAATTCAGGGGTAATGGCTACCAGATGTTTTTTGTATTTCTGAAGCGTGCCAGGGGCATGATGGCCCGCTTTATGATTGAAAACCGCATCATACGTCCCGAGGATATGAAAGCCTTCGATACAGGCGGATATTTTTATAATGAAGACATGTCGAAAGGACTGGACTGGGTATTCACCCGGTAATCAACCCGAATATCAACATTTAGTATGAAACGGCAGGCATATGTGCCAAACCTGTCTATTCCACATACAGGGCGAGTCCTTTAAGGTATTCGCCTTCGGGATGACAGATATCGACCGGGTGATCGGGCGGCTGGGCAAGCTGGTGCAAGATGCGGACCTTACGCTTCACCTGTGCAGCTGCACCAAACACTGCTTGTCTGAAGTGGAGCCGGCTCACTACCTGTGAACAGGAGAAGGTAAAGAGTATACCACCCGGACGGATAGCGTCGATGGCCATGGCATTCAGCCTCTGGTAACCTTTCAGCGCCTGGTGAAGGGCTTCATTATGTTTGGCAAAAGCAGGAGGGTCGAGCACGATCAGGTCAAATGCGTTGGATGCATTTTTGAGATATTCGAAAGCATCGGCTTCCACCGCCTCATGGGTTGCATGGCTAAAGCCATTTAGCTCAACGTTCCTGCGGGTGAGGGCGATAGCCGGGCCGGAACTGTCGACCGACACCACCCTTTTTGCACCGCCACTTAGGGCATATACTGAAAATCCTCCTGTATACCCGAACATATTAAGCACCTCACTTCCTTTGGCAAAATGTTTCAGCAGTTTTCTGTTTTCGCGCTGGTCAATGAAGAAGCCCGTCTTCTGCCCTTGCTGAATATCTACCAGGAACCGGAGCCCGTTTTCCTGGATTTCCAGTTCACCATCCCCCGCGCCATACAGGTATCCGTTTGATTTAGGAACATCGGCACGGAATGGTAAAGTGGCTTCGCTTTTGGAAAAAACCGCCTTCAGGTCCGATCCCAGCACCTCCCGGAAGGCATTCACCAGGGTATCCTGCAGGAGGTACATGCCCACCGAATGCATCTGCATCACCAGGGTACCGTTATAAAAATCGGCAACCAGTCCAGGGAAATAATCACCTTCGGCGTTGACCAGCCGGAATACGCTAGTATTCTCCGAGCCGGCAAGCCCGATGCGTTCGCGGTAGGCAAATGCCCGGCGCACTTTAGCCGTCCAGAACGCCTGCCCGGGCGTCACATCCTCAAAGCTGAACACCCGGACAGCAATGGTGCCGGGCTGGTAATGTCCCATGGCAAGAAACTGACCTTTGCCATCGTATACTTTCACGCAGTCACCTTCCTTCACTGCGCCATCAATCTTTTTGATTGCCCCGGAAAACACCCAGGGATGAAAACGAAGCAGCGACTGCTCTTTTCCTGTTCTCAGGATAATTTTAGTGAATGGATCGGCCATGCTTAGAAATCTTTAAATATTACCTATATACTCTGCCCCTCAGCGTGGCGCTCATTGACTTTCTTCAATTCCAGCAACTTCCGGTAGATCTCATGGCATACCCATGCATCGGTGGCAGCATAAATCAATTGACTTTCGGAAAGCCTGGCAGCATCCCAGTTGGTAACCTGCTGCGACTTTGAAATTCTGAATCCAAGCACAATGGCGGTCAGCGTCCGGAGTCCGTTCGCCTCGATGCCAAAATCCTTCACAAACGATTGAAGATCAACAAATCCGGCAGGATTAAACGAACTGAGCTGTTTCAACGCGGTAAGGTCGTCCCTGAGGGCCACCCCTATTTTCGTAACACCGGCATCGGAAAGCATACGGATAACCTTTTCGGGTAGCCCGATCTTGTTAATCCTGATCAGTAATGAAGTATCGTGGTTAGCAAGCTGAAGGAGGGCTACCTTATTGTGCTGCCCCTTTTTGAAAGAAGGTTTGCTTTCTGTATCGAAGCCTGCCAGCCTGTTGTTTTCAAAAAATGAAAGGTTCCGCTCGAGTTCCTGCATGGAATCAATGAGGCATATGCGTCCTTCGAACTGTTTCAGGGGAAGGTCATAAATCTCATTCTTTGTCATACCCGGGACAAAGCCGAAAGGATTTTGCAGTTTTTCTTCATCCATGATCGGACGGTATCTTTGGCCGGTCTATCTGCCGGCTCTTGGTCTTTAATGCAAACAAAGGTACAAGAAATGTTCTGACTTCAAAATCAGCGTCATTTCACATTCAAACGGAGCTGCTCATCTATCTTTATAATCAGACCGCTGTCGGTCAGCCAGCGGATCACCCGTATGGTGGCATCTTCCTGAAAATTCTCAGACACCTTGTCAACCAGTTCTTCCAGGGAAAGGGGGCCGCTATTCAGTACCTCCATAATATCAGACTTCAATTTTTCGAAGGTTTCTCCTTCCGGCCTCTTTACAAGCCTTGCTTCACATACGTCGCACATATCGCAGGAAGGGGAATCCTTCTCCCCGAAATAGGATAGCAGAAGCTCACTGCGGCACCTTGTTTTCGAAGTGGCGTAGTTGATCACTGCTTCCATTCGCTTCAGGTACCGTTCCTTTCTTAAAGAATAATTTTCTTTTGAAATCGCCAGGGTGTTCTCATCGAGGCGTTCTTCAGTATAGATCACTACAGGATTGGTCCTGCGCGGTATATATTTGAGCACCTTCATGGATTGCAGCCGTTTGAGATACTGGTATACCATATCCCTGGGAATGTTTGCCCGTGAAGCCAGCACATCTTCGTCAATCCCAACATATCCACTGAAAAGACCGGTATACGATCGTAGCAGAAGTTTGAGAAAATTATCGAATTGCTCGTTGGCCACCTGGAACCGGTATAGTTCGTCACGGTTTATGGGAAAATATACCATAGACGGAAGGTTCAGCTCGTCGGTAATCTCAATGAGTCCTTCCCGTTCAAGAAATTTCAGGCAGTTGTATGCAATCAGGGGATGGAATTTATACTGCAGGCAGAATTTCTGCAGGTTGAAATCGAAGGCCATGGATTTTCCACTTCCGATGGGCAACTGGAGATAACTGCCCAGGGCTCCATAAACTCTCTTTATGGTTTCTTTCTCCGGAAAATTGGCAGACACCCTTCTTTCGAGGTTCACTTTATCGGAATTACTAAACAGCAGGATGCCATATGCCCTTTTCCTGTCGCGTCCCGCCCTTCCTGCTTCCTGGAAATACGACTCAAGGGCATCGGGGAGATCAAGATGAATCACAAAACGCACATCGGGCTTGTCAATGCCCATACCAAAGGCGTTGGTAGCCACAATAACCCTGACGTTGCCCCGCATCCAGTCGTCCTGCCGCCCGGAACGCACTTCGTCGGAAAGCCCTGCATGGTAATACCCGGCAGAAATACCGTTTTTCATGAGAAATTCGGCTGTTTCCTTTGTTTTGGCCCTGTTCCTTACGTAAATGATCCCCGAGCCTTTCACGGAAGCGATGATCTTCAGCAGATATTTCTGTTTTTCCTCCACTTCCCTCACTACATACACTAGGTTGGGGCGGGCAAAGCTGGTCCGAAGCACATTCTTTTCCCTGAAGCGGAGTTTTTCCTGGATATCGTCTACCACTTCGGGCGTGGCAGTGGCCGTAAGGGCAAGTACAGGTATATCGGGTAGAAGGGTTCGTAGGTCGGATATCTTCAGGTAGGCAGGGCGGAAATCGTATCCCCATTGGGAAATACAGTGTGATTCGTCAACCACGATAAGATTGACC
This sequence comes from Bacteroidota bacterium, assembly GCA_021812865.1. GTDB lineage: Bacteria > Bacteroidota > Bacteroidia > Bacteroidales > JAAYUG01 > JAKAMP01. The sequence continues at coordinate 6,317 of JAKAMP010000079.1, forward strand.
TTCATGCGGACGATCCTGTCGCGGAACAAATCCGTACCCAATCGTTCCGGGGAACAGTACAGGAACTTGAAATCACCGTATATGCAGTTATCAAGCGCCACACTGATCTCATCGAATGTCATCCCCGAATAGATGGCTATTGCCTTGATATTGAGCCGCTGCAGAGCCTCCACCTGATCTTTCATAAGGGCGATGAGGGGAGTAACCACCAGGCAAATCCCTTCCATGCTCATGGCCGGCACCTGGAAGGTAATGGATTTCCCTCCCCCTGTGGGCATGAGGGCAAGGGTATCCCTTCCGTTGCTAACGGACCGGATGATCTCTTCCTGGAGAGGTCTGAACTCCTTATATCCCCAGTATTTCTCAAGGATGTCCCTGTAATCTGTCACTTGCAACCAAAGATTTAATACGGAAAATAATAGAACCCGGCCTCTCCGGGACGCGGGAATACAAAATAAAATCTAAAATAAATCTATTTTTTTGTAATTTGGCGCATTCTAAAAATCAAAAACCATTCCAATGTCATTCATTGAAGATAAAGTAGTTAGCGAAGGTCTCACCTTTGACGATGTTTTGCTCATTCCTGCGCATTCAAAGGTTATGCCCAGGGAAGTGGACATTACCACAAGATTTTCAAGAAATATCTCCATCAATGTGCCGGTTGTTTCTGCTGCCATGGATACAGTGACCGAGGAGAAGCTGGCCATCGCGATTTCGCGGGAAGGCGGCATGGGTGTGATTCACAAAAATATGTCCATTGAAGAACAGGCCCGGCAGGTAAAAAAAGTAAAAAGGGCCGAGAGTGTGATGATCAACGACCCGATCACTATAGGTCCTGAAAACTCGGTAGCCGACGCACTGAACCTCATGCAGGAGTTCAAGATCGGTGGTATTCCTGTTGTAGACCGCAACAACCTGCTGATCGGCATCATTACCAACCGCGACCTTCGTTTCGAATCGAATATGCAGAGGATGATCAAGGAAATCATGACAAGCAAGGGACTGATCACCACATCGCATGAGACGAACCTTAACGAGGCAGCCGAAATTCTGCAGCGACACAAGATTGAAAAGCTTCCCATTGTTGATCAGGAAGGGAAACTCGTAGGGCTTATCACCTATAAAGACATCACCAAGTCGAAAGACCGGCCTAGTGCAAGCAAGGATGCGAAGGGGAGGCTCAGGGTGGCTGCTGCGATTGGCATAGCCAGCGATACGCTCGAGCGCGTACAGGCATTGCGTAATGTGGACGTAGATGCTGTGGTAATCGATACCGCCCATGGTCACCAGAAAGGCGTGATCGACATGTTAAAGCGCATAAAAAAGGCATACCCCGATCTGGATGTAGTGGCTGGAAACATCGGCACAAGTGAAGCCGCCAGGGATCTCGTCAGTGCAGGAGCCGATGGTGTAAAGGTAGGGATCGGACCGGGTTCGATCTGCACCACTCGCATCATCGCTGGCGTTGGCGTACCTCAGCTATCAGCCATATACGATGTATCAAGAGCCATTCAGGGTTCCGGGGTTCCGGTCATTGCCGATGGAGGCCTCAGGTACTCAGGCGATATCACCAAAGCCATAGCTGCCGGAGCCGATTCCATCATGGCAGGTTCATTGTTTGCCGGAACAGAAGAATCGCCCGGGGAAACCATCATCTTCAACGGCCGAAAATACAAATCATACCGCGGCATGGGATCGCTCGATGCCATGCAGAAAGGTTCAAAGGACCGTTACTTCCAGGATGTGGAAGACGATATCAAAAAATTGGTTCCTGAAGGCATTGAGGCCAGGGTACCATACAAAGGCACTATCTCGGAAGTGGTGTACCAGTTAATCGGAGGACTCAGGGCTGGAATGGGGTATTGCGGAACAGCCAACATTGAAGAACTGCATAATGCCCGCTTTGTAAGGATCACTGCTTCGGGCATGACCGAAAGTCATCCCCATGATGTGACCATCACCAAGGAAGCGCCAAATTACAGCAGATAATAAATTTCTGATCCTGTCGTTTATCTGGTACTTTCCATAGCCAATAACATGAAGCTTACACGTGTTTTTATTCTCACCCTACTGTCCTTTGCCGGCACATGCAGCATCTTTGCTCAGCACAACGACGAAGTGCTGATGGTCATCGGAAAGATGGCCGTTACCAAAGGCGAATTTGAACGCATGTACCATAAGAACAACTCTGCAGACCAGTTACCGGAACAGAAGAAACTTGACGACTACCTTGACCTGTTCATCAACTTCAAGCTCAAAGTACTGGAAGCCGAAAGTCTCGGGATGGACACCCTGCAGTCGTTCAAAACAGAACTCGAAGGATACCGTGATCAGCTTGTTAAATCGTATATCAAGGCAGATGAAGTGAACGACAGCCTCATCAGGGAAGCCTATGAGCGTTCCAAATGGGAAATAGACGTGAGTCATATTTTAATTATGTGCGATGCCAATGCGTCTCCCGCCGACACCCTTGCCGCCTGGAACAAGATCTCAGCTGCATGGAACCGGCTGAATAAAGGCGAGGATTTTGGGAAGCTGGCTGCAGGGGTATCGCAAGATCCTTCTGCAAAAAAGAATAACGGGCATCTTGGCTTTTTTACAGTCTTCCAAATGGTTTATCCTTTCGAATCGGCTGCGTACAACACGCCGGTGGGATCGTTCTCTGCTCCCTTCCGAACCCGTTTCGGGTATCATATCGTTAAAGTGAATAACCGCATTCCGGCACGCGGGCAAGTTAAGGCAGCCCATATC
>JAKAMP010000080.1 GCA_021812865.1 Bacteroidota bacterium
AATAACCAGGTATTGTTTTCCCTTCCCGAAAACAATGAGGATAAGCAACTCAATGCATATCATGGACTTTACAGGTCTCTGATCAATAACATGGTTACAGGCGTTTCCACCGGTTATAAAATTGAACAGGAACTGGTTGGAGTAGGCTATCGCGCTGAAGCCAAAGGACAGCTCCTTGAAATGAGCCTGGGATATTCCCACGATATCGTCTTCCAGATTCCCCCTGAAGTAAAAGTGGAAACCAGGACGGAAAAGAGAAGCAACCCCATTATTACCCTTACCAGTTACAATAAGCAGGTACTTGGACAGGTTGCCGCCAAGATCCGTTCCCTGAGGAAACCTGAACCATACAAAGGCAAAGGTATCCGCTTTGTGGGCGAAGAAGTGAGAAGAAAAGCCGGTAAGGCAGCCAGTGTATAATTGATAAAAAACGAATGAATCATGGCCTTAACCAAGCAGGACAGACGTCAAAGAATTAAATTCAGGATCCGTAAAAAAGTTTCGGGTTCAATAGAAAAACCACGCCTGAATGTGTTCAGGAGCAATAAGGAAATCTATGCCCAGCTGATCGATGATCACACCGGTCACACTATGGCTAATGCTTCCTCGCTCTATAAAACAATTGCTGAACAGAAAGCTAAAAATAAAACAGAGGAAGCCAAGCTGGTAGGAAAGCTTATCGCCGAAAAAGCCAAAGAACTTGGCATTCAGGAAATAATTTTCGACCGAGGAGGATATTTATACCATGGCAGGGTAAAAGCATTGGCTGATGCCGCCAGAGAAGCAGGATTAAAATTCTAAAAAAACTATGACGACAAGTATTCGTAAAGTAAAAACAAGCGATCTGGACCTGAAGGACAGGCTGGTTAGCATTCAGCGTGTTACCAAAGTAACCAAAGGAGGACGTACCTTTAGTTTTTCGGCCATTGTTGTGGTTGGCAATGAAGACGGCGTTGTAGGTTACGGGCTCGGAAAGGCAAATGAAGTAACCACGGCAATTGCCAAAGGTATTGAAGATGCCAAGAAGAACCTTATCAAGGTGCCCATCTTTAACGGAACCATACCTCATGAACAATTAGCCAAGTTCGGTGGTGCCAAGGTATTTGTGAAACCGGCATCCAGTGGAACAGGTATCAAGGCTGGTGGCGCCATGCGTGCAGTGCTCGAAAGCGTTGGCGTAAAGAACGTGCTTGCCAAGTCAAAAGGATCTTCCAACCCACACAACCTAGTTAAGGCTACTTTTGCAGCCCTGGTTGAGATGCGTGATGCCTATACCATTGCACAACACCGCAGTCTCCCACTCGAAAAAGTATTTAACGGTTAATGTCTGATCTCATGTCAAAAGTCAAAATAACCCTGGTGAAAAGCCAGATCGGCAGTTCAAGCCGTCAGAAAAGAACCTTGCAGGCCCTCGGTCTGGGTAAAATGAACAGCTCCGCTGAGCACGAAGCAACCCCCCAGATTCTCGGCATGATTGAAAAGGTTAAGCATTTGATACAAGTTGTGAATTTATAATATACAGGCAACATGGATTTGAGCAGTTTAAAACCGGCAGAAGGATCGGTAAAGAGCAGAAAAAGAATTGGCCGCGGCGTTGGTTCCGGCAAAGGTGGCACCTCTACAAAAGGACATAAAGGCCAGAAAGCTATTTCCGGTTACAGCCGTAAGAAAGGTTTCGAAGGTGGTCAGATGCCCCTTGTCAGACGCCTTCCCAAATACGGTTTCAACAATATCAACCGTGTTGAATACAAGAGTATCAATATTGGTACGTTGCAAACCCTGGCTGAGAAAAAATCTCTCACTGCCATCGATGTTAAAACCCTGTATGAAGCAGGCCTTGTCTCCAAAAAAGACAAAGTAAAAATCCTTGGCAGAGGCGAACTCAAAGCCAAACTGGATGTTAAGGCCCATGCATTCTCCAAATCAGCCATCGCAGCCATCGAAGCCCTTCAGGGTACGGCTACAAAAATTGTGAATGAATGAGAAGCTTCATCAATACCATAAAGAATATCTGGAAAATTGAGGACTTGCGGTTCCGTATCCTCTTTACTCTGGTCATCATTCTTATATACCGGCTTGGCAAAGATGTGACGCTTCCCGGCATTGATCCGAGTCAGTTGAGTGCCCTTTCAAGACAAACTGCAACTGGTGTTCTGGGCATACTCGATATGTTTTCTGGTGGTGCATTTTCCCAGGCATCTATTTTCGCCCTGGGTGTTATGCCTTATATCTCAGCATCCATCGTTGTACAGCTGCTTGGTATTGCTATTCCTTATTTCCAGAGACTGCAGAAAGAAGGCGAGAGCGGAAGAAGAAAGATCAACCAGATTACCCGTTACCTCACCGTGATTGTCATGGTCCTTCAGTCGCCTGCCTACCTGGCCAACCTGCATGCCCAGCTGCCTGAAAGCGCATTTATTCTGAAAGGAGCATTTTTTACCATCTCTTCCATGATCATGCTTACGGCCGGAACCATCTTCATTATGTGGCTCGGCGAGAAAATCACCGACAAGGGCATTGGAAATGGGATATCCATGCTCATCATGATCGGTATCATTGCCCGATTACCTTATGCTTTGTTCTCCGAACTCGGCTCACGACTTGAAGGCGGACAGGCTGGCGGTATGGTCGCATTTCTTGTTGAACTGGTCATTCTCTTTGTGGTATTTGCCTTCACTATTCTCCTGGTACAGGGTACACGCCGTATTCCCGTGCAATATGCCAAACGCATTGTGGGCAACAAGCAATTCGGCGGAGTGAGGCAGTATATTCCCCTGAAAGTGAACGCTGCCGGCGTTATGCCCATCATATTTGCCCAGGCTCTCATGTTTATTCCCGTCACCGTTTCCAGTTTTGCAAGTTCCGATAAACTTACAGGTTTTGCTGCAGCTTTCGCTAATTGGACTGGTTTTTGGTACAACCTGGTATTCGCTATCCTGATTATTCTATTCACTTATTTCTATACGGCCATTACCATCAATCCTACCCAGATGGCAGAGGATATGAAAAAGAACGGTGGATTTGTCCCCGGTATCAAACCCGGAAGAAAGACCGTGGAGTTCATTGACAATGTGATGTCAAGAATTACTCTCCCCGGTTCGATCTTCCTTGCAATCATTGCTATCCTGCCGGCCTTTGCGACCATTGCAGGCGTGAGCAACCAGTTTGCGCACTTTTATGGCGGCACTTCGCTTCTGATCCTTGTTGGCGTTGTGCTTGATACGCTGCAACAGATCGAAAGCCATCTTCTCATGCGCCATTACGATGGCCTGATGAAGACTGGCAGGATCAAAGGCAGAACAGGATCCATGTAAAAAGAGGTATTCAGAAAGCGTTCTTTGATGATAAAATATAAGACCAGGGAAGAAATAGAACTACTGAGGAAAAGCAATCAGTTCGTTTCGGAAACACTGGCAGAGTTGGCAAAACACATTAAACCCGGTGTAACCACGAAGCGTCTGGACCAGATTGCCGAGTCGTTCATCAGGGATCATGGGGCAGTGCCGGGTTTTCTCGGCTACCGCGGGTTTCCTGCGACCCTATGTACCTCTGTCAACAGTGTGGTGGTGCATGGATTCCCTTCGTCTTATGAACTCCGGGAAGGCGATATCATTTCGATCGATTGCGGGGTGGTGATGAATGGTTACTATGGTGATTCGGCGTATACCTTTCCGGTAGGACCTATTTCCGACGAGGTATACCAATTGCTCAAGGCAACCCGGGAATCGTTGTTCAAAGGAATTGAACAGGCTCTTGAAGGGCATAGGATCGGCGATATTGGCTGGGCTGTTCAGAATCATGCGGAGAGCCATGGTTTCTCCGTAGTAAGAGAGATGGTTGGGCACGGACTGGGCAAAAGCCTTCATGAGGATCCCGAAGTGCCGAATTATGGCAGGAGAGGTACAGGAACCAAGTTGATGAACGGCCTGGTGATTTGTATCGAACCCATGATAAACCTGGGAACGAAAGGAGTGAGGCAGGAAAAAGACGGTTGGACCATTCGAACCCTCGACGGAAAGCCCTCGGCGCATTACGAGCTGGCAGTGGCGATTGATAAAAATGCAGCCGATGTACTTACGTCCTTTAGGAAAATTGAAGAAACAGTCAGGATTTTTGATTGAACCATAATATCGACGAATGGCAAAACAGGCATCCATTGAACAGGACGGCACCATTACTGAGGCCTTGTCCAATGCAATGTTCCGGGTAGAACTGGAAAACGGGCACCTGATTACGGCGCACATCTCTGGCAAAATGAGAATGCACTACATCAAGCTGCTGCCTGGCGACAAGGTGAAGGTTGAAATGTCGCCTTACGATTTGACAAAAGGAAGAATAACATTCAGATACAAATAAATTGAAAGTGCCATGAAGGTTAGAACGTCTGTAAAGAAAAGAAGTGCCGACTGCAAGATTGTTCGCAGGAAGGGCAAATTATATGTGATTAACAAGAAAAACCCTAAGTTCAAACAGCGTCAGGGTTAATAAAATATTTAAACAGCAAGTAATATGGCTAGAATCTCGGGGGTTGATTTACCCAAAAACAAACGTGGCGAAATAGGGCTCACTTATATCTACGGTATCGGCAGGAATTCAGCCAGGTCGATCCTTGACCAGGCGGGTATCGATAAGGATATCAAAGTGAAAGATTGGACGGATGATCATTTGGCAAAGATCCGCCAGATCATCACTGAACAGTTCAAGGTGGAAGGTGAACTTCGTTCGCTGGTGCAGCTCAATATCAAGCGCCTTATGGACATTGGCTGTTACAGAGGCGTTCGTCACCGCAGCGGATTACCGCTGAGAGGCCAGCGTACCAAAAACAATGCCCGTACAAGGAAGGGTAAAAAGAAAACCATCGCGAATAAGAAAAAGGCAACCAAGGCCTAATCATGCTTGAAGTATTAAAAAAAGTAACATGGCAAAGAAGACAGGAGTTTCAAAAAAGAAAAGCGTAAAGGTTGAACCTGTGGGTCAGGCTCATATTCATGCTTCGTTCAACAATATCATTGTTACCCTCACCAACAATGCCGGCCACGTAATTTCATGGTCATCGGCCGGAAAGCAGGGGTTCAAAGGATCGAAGAAAAATACACCCTATGCTGCCCAGACAACTGCAGAAGATTGCGCAAAAGTTGCGTACGAACAGGGGCTGCGTAAAGTGAAAGTGTTTGTGAAGGGACCTGGCGCCGGAAGGGAATCTGCTATCCGTACCTTGCATACCAATGGACTGGAAGTAACCGAAATCGTTGATGTTACTCCAATGCCCCACAACGGATGCCGTCCTCCCAAGAGAAGAAGAGTATAATTATTCGTAACCATTTATAATCTCGTTTCCAAAATGGCAAGATATACCGGACCAAAATCGAAGATAGCAAGGAGTTTGGGTGAACCCGTTTACGGACCCGACAATTATTTTGATAAGAAAAATTTTCCTCCCGGCCAGCATGGCCAGAACAGGAAAAGGAAAAAGCTTTCTGAGTACGGACTTCAGCTGAAGGAAAAACAAAAAGCAAAATATACCTATGGCTTGCTGGAACGCCAGTTTGCCAATCTGTTCGAGAAAGCAACAGCAATGAAAGGCGTTACTGGTGAAGTGCTTCTGCAACTGCTTGAGTCGAGACTCGACAACGTGGTATTCCGTCTTGGTATCGGAAGCAGCAGGAATGCAGCCAGGCAGCTGGTTTCTCACCATCACATCCTGGTGAACGGCGAAATAGTGAGCATTCCATCATTCATCGTTAAACCAGGCGATATCATTGGCGTACGCGAAAAATCGAAAGCTCTCCAGGTGATCAATGATTCACTTTCTGCCGGCCGTCATAAAAATTATTCATGGCTGGAATGGGATCGCGATAAAATGGCTGGTAAATTCCTCAACCTTCCTCCCAGAACTGAAATTCCCGAAAATATTAAGGAACAGTTAATCGTCGAATTATACTCTAAATAAACAAGCTTTTATGGCTATTCTAGCTTTCCAGAAACCCGATAAGGTAATTATGCTCGAAGCCAACGAAACGTCTGGCCTCTTCGAGTTTCGTCCTCTTGAACCCGGTTACGGAGTTACAATTGGCAATGCCTTGCGGCGTATTCTCTTATCTTCCCTGGAAGGATATGCCATCACCAGCATGAAAATAGATGGTGTTGAGCATGAATTCTCAACCATTGCCGGTGTGATGGAAGACGTTACCGAAATTATCCTGAACATTAAGCAGATCAGGTTCAAACGCCTCCTGGAAGATACCGACCATGAAAAGGTAAGCGCTACCATTACCGGTCAGGACACTTTCAAAGCCGGCCACCTGATGAAATTCATCAGCGGGTTCAAAGTGCTCAACCCTGAGCATGTGATCTGCCATATGGAAACTGATGTGAAGCTCCAGGTGGAGTTCGCTATCAGCAAAGGTCGCGGATATGTGCCCTCCGAAGAAAATAAATCACCCGATGCCGAATTTGGCGTGATTGCCGTCGATTCTATCTTTACCCCGATCAAGAATGTAAAATATTCGGTCGAGAATTACCGCGTGGAACAAAAAACCGACTATGAAAAACTGATCGTTGAAATAAAGACCGACGGATCGATTCACCCCAAGGATGCTCTCAAGGAAGCCGCCAAGATTCTGATATATCATTTCATGCTCTTCTCCGATGAAAAGATCACCCTCGATTCGGATGAAAAATATGCCAATGAAGAATTCGACGAGGAAGTGCTGCACATGCGCCAGCTTCTCAAAACCAAGCTGGTCGACCTTGACCTTTCTGTCAGGGCTTTGAATTGCCTGAAGGCTGCAGAAGTGGAAACCCTCGGCGATCTCGTGAAATTCAACAAGAACGATCTTCTTAAATTCAGGAACTTCGGCAAGAAATCTCTCACAGAACTTGATGAACTGCTACAGGGTATGAACCTGAATTTCGGAATGGATATCAGCAAGTATAAACTAGACAAGGAATAAGAAGATGAGACATCAGAGAAAAATAAATCATTTAAGCAGGACTAGTGAACACAGGAAAGCGCTTCTGTCAAACCTGGCATCTTCGCTGATCAAACATAAAAGAATTGAAACAACACTGGCCAAGGCAAAAGCCTTACGTACCTTTGTTGAGCCCCTGATCACAAAGTCAAAGAACGATACCACTCATTCCAGGAGGCTGGTGTTCAGCTACCTGAAAGACAAAGACGCCGTATCGGTTCTGTTCAGGGAAGTATCGGAAAAGGTTATCAACCGGCCGGGCGGATACACCCGTATCCTAAAAACCGGTAACCGTGTAGGCGATGCTGCCGAAATGTGCATCATCGAACTGGTTGATTTCAATGAAAACATGCTTGCAGCCAAAGGTGAAACCGCAGCCAAATCCACCCGTCGCCGCAGATCACCCAAGAAAAAAACCGAAGCCAAAGCAGAAGCCAAGTCCAACACCCAGGAACAAGCTGCTGAACAGCCGGCCTCCGAAGGTGAAACCAAAGAATAGAGTATATGTTACTCAAATAAAAACCTCAACGAAAAGGGATACATGCAACTTTGCTGTATCCCTTTTGTTTTATTATCAAACTTAAAATTGATTTCTCATGGGACAAATAGCAAAAATTCAGGCCAGGCAAATCCTCGATTCCAGAGGAAATCCCACTGTTGAAGTGGATGTGATCACAGTCAGCGGTTATGTAGGCCGCGCTGCCGTACCTTCAGGGGCATCGACAGGTGTTCATGAAGCGGTTGAACTTCGCGACGGGGACAAATCCCAGTATCTCGGGAAGAGTGTACTTCGCGCTGTGCAAAACGTGAATACGGTACTGAACGATGAACTCCAGGGATACGACGTTACCGAGCAGAACCTTATTGATGCCAGGATGCTCGAGCTGGATGGCTCTGAAAACAAAGGCAACCTCGGCGCGAATGCCATCCTGGGCGTTTCCCTTGCATGTGCCAAAGCAGCATCCCGGCTTACCAGCCAGGAACTCTACAGGTATGTTGGCGGCGTAAATGCAAACACCCTTCCCATTCCTATGATGAACATCCTGAATGGTGGTTCTCATGCCGATAATTCCATCGACTTCCAGGAATTCATGATCATGCCCGTGGGCGCGGCTACATTCAGCGAAGCCATCCGGATGGGGGCTGAAGTGTTTCATAACCTCAAGTCGGTGCTGAAAAATAAAGGCTATTCTACCAACGTTGGAGATGAAGGCGGTTTTGCCCCTGATCTGAAATCAAACGAAGAGGCCATCCAGGTCATCCTTCAGGCTATAGAAAAAGCAGGCTACAAGCCCGGTTCTGATATTTACCTGGCTCTCGACCCGGCTTCCTCTGAATACTTCCTCCCGGAGGAAAAGGTGTACCACTTGCATAAATCCACCGGCGACAAGCTTACTCCTTCGCAAATGGTGGACTACTGGAAGGCCTGGGTTGAGAAATACCCCATCATTTCAATTGAAGACGGTATGGCCGAAGACGACTGGGATGGATGGAAGCTCATCACCGAAAAACTGGGATCAAAAATTCAGCTGGTGGGCGACGACCTGTTCGTAACCAATACCAAACGCTTGCAGATGGGGATTGACAGGAAGACCGCCAATTCCATCCTGGTAAAAGTTAATCAGATCGGTTCTCTCACAGAAACCATCGATGCAGTGAATCTTGCTTATCGCAATGCATATACTGCTGTAATGAGCCACAGATCGGGCGAAACGGAAGATACCACCATTGCCGATCTCGCTGTTGCCCTGAATACTGGCCTAATCAAAACCGGTTCTGCCTCACGTTCGGACAGAATTGCCAAGTACAACCAGTTATTAAGAATTGAAGAATCGCTTGGAAGTACAGCGCGTTACCTGGGGAAATCGTTCAAATACGCCAGGTGATCACAACCTGTAACGGTTATCACAAGACTGAATAGCCTGAACTACACTTTCGCCAGGGTACGCCGGTTTTAACCGGATACAATCATAAGGTATGAAACCCTTAATTAGGGTTTGGTGAAATACTCAAACTCGCATAAAATTAAAACAGGGTATTTTTTTATCAAGTTGGGTATTAAAATCTGAAAAAGTAAATTGAAAAAGCTG
>JAKAMP010000081.1 GCA_021812865.1 Bacteroidota bacterium
GCAATTTGAAGATATTCGATGCGTCCTCGCGCGTCATTGTCATGAACGGCTTGAAGGATGAAGAGGATGGGCACATACGCCGGAGGAAGATTGATTTCGGAGGGATGCCAGAATCGTTGCTTGCCGCTCTATATCAGGAAGGGGTACAATCGGTGATGGTGGAAGGCGGAGCCAGGTTGCTGCAAACCTTTATCGATGCCGGGAAGTGGGATGAAGCAAGAATTTTCACTGGGCCGGTTAAGTTTGGGAAAGGCGTACGCGCACCTGGACCGGCTGGCCGGCGTATTTCTGAAGGTGTGGCCGGGAACAGCCGCCTGGCTTTCCGGGTTCCTTAAACCTTAGGTACCGCTAAAACACTTGGTAAAAATTGTTCTGAATTTCTTATATTTGATATTTTGAAGGTTTAGTGGCACGAACAAGGATAAAATTTACGGCCATGAGAAGATTTTTCAGTATCGCCGCCATGCTTTTCCTGGTTGGCATTTTTCATGCGGAGGGGCAGAGTGCCAGGCAGTGTTACAGGGCGGCCCAGGACTTTATCGATAAGGGCAACTATCAGGATGCCCTGACGCAGCTCTCACGGGCAGTTGAGATCGATCCGAAATTTATCGATGCCTATGTACGGAGGGCAGCCGTACTTGAGAAAACCGGACAACTGCAAGCAGCTCTATATGATTACAACAGGGCGCTGGTGTTTGATCCCAAAGAAGAAGATTTTTATTTCGAAGCCGGGCGTTTGAGCTATTTGTTGCAGAAATACGATGACGCGCTTCGTTTCCTTGACAAAACGCTGGAGATCAGGAGGGGATACCTGGAAGCCTATCAGTATAAAATCAGGACGCTGATTGCACTGGAAAGATACAACGATGCAGCCACGGTATGCGAAACGGCCCTGATGTTTAAGGAAAATGAGATTCACCTTTATTTAGCTGGGGTTATCAATGAGAACCTTAAAAAGTATGATGAAGCTGAGCGGGATTATGTTAGGGCGGTAAATAAAAACAGGAATTTTGCCGAAGCCCTGCTTGCGCTGGCCAACTTGAGAATACAACTCAACAAGCCGGACCAGGCCATTGAATCGGCAAATGCCTTACTGGCTATCGATCCAAACAATATCCAGGCATACATATTGCGCAGTAAAGCACTGGTATTGAAGCTTGACTATCCCGGGGCCATCAATGATCTATCAAAGGCCATTCTCATCAAACCCAACGACCAGGAACTGTTTTTTCTAAGAGGGACTTATTTTCAGGCATTCACACAGTTTCAGAGCGCCATCAACGATTTCAGTAAATGCCTGATGTTGAATGACAAGGATGCAGAGGCTTATTACCGCAGGGCAAGCTGTTATGAAGAAATTGCCGATTTCAAAGCAGCCATAAAGGATTATACCAGTCTGACCAGGCTTTCCGACACCGATGTAAAGGCAAAGAAACTGCTGGCGGAGGCTAAGTCAAGGTTGTATGAGCTGAACCGGGAAACCGATCCCCCGCAGATTTCCCTGAATGAACCTGAGCCCGGTAATAAAGCAGTCATAATGATCCCCAGGGGGAAAAGCATAGTGACGATGAAAGGAAGGGTGAGCGACCAGAGCGATATCAAATATATCCGGATCAACGACCGGAATGTGGCATTTGTGAAGAATGATGGCGGGTATACATTTATCGACGAGGTAAATACGGGGAACTGCGACAGTGTTGTTATCCTGGCCAGCGATGTGTATAATAATGTACAACGTATGGTATACCGGATTGCCCGTACAGAAACTGATCCACCGGTAATTAGCCTGAAAGCGCCCTATTCCTCGGATAACAATGTGATTTACCTTGATACATACAACCCTGATCTCAGCGTGCAGGGAACCATCACCGACGAAAGCGGCATCCGATCGATTCTGATCGACAGTGTGGCAGCCAGTTACAAGGTAGACGATCATAATCCAGAATTTTCGGCCACCATCCGCATTGCAAACCGGGACAAGTTTTCAGTTACAGCCACCGATATTTATGGCAACAAGGCTGAAAAGATATACCTCATTAATCGCAGCGGGGCCGACATTATGGCCGACAACCGGATGGGCAAAACCTGGGTGATATTTATTGAAAATTCGAACTACAGGACTTTTGCCAGCCTTGAAGGTCCCACCAAGGATGTGGTTCTGATGAAAAGCGCCCTGGCCAATTATAAGATCAACAACATTATCCATAAGAAAGACATGTCCAAAAAGGACATGGAAAAATTCTTTTCCATTGAATTGCGCGATCTGATCAAAAGCAACCAGGTAAAAGCCCTGCTCATATGGTATGCCGGACATGGCAAGTTCATCAATGAAACCGGATACTGGATTCCGGTGGATGCAAATCGCGACGATGAATTCAGCTATTACAACATCAACAACCTCAGGGCCGCTCTTCAATCCTATTCTGATGAGCTGAAACATACCCTTGTCGTTACCGATGCCTGCGAATCAGGCCCGACGTTTTACCAGGCCATGAGAAATGATCCTAAGCCAAGAAGCTGTGAGGCCGACAATGATATTTTAATGAAGTCGTCCCAGGTATTTTCCTCGGCCGGTTATGAGCTGGCGGTGGATAACAGTCAGTTCACCAAAACCTTTGCCAGCGTATTGGCCAGTAATTCAGATGCCTGCCTTCCCATTGAGAAGATCGTTAAAAGGGTAACCACAGCTGTAGTGCAGAACAACCAGCAGAAGCCCAGGTTTGGAAAAATAGCAGGCCTTGGTGACGAGGATGGTACTTTCTTCTTCATGAGCAAAAAATAGAGACCGTACCGGATAAAGGGTTTTCCGGTGGGCGGATAGTTCGCAGGACATTGCCGGTAAATCCCAAAAAAGGCCGAATGAGTGAAACTTCACATAGCGCATTCCGTTGGATATTCCTGCAGGCATTCCTGGTCTTCCTGGCCTTACCGGTTGTATATTCCCAATCGTATTACTTCGATAATTACAGCGCCGCTGAGGGACTTGGACAGTCAACGGTTTATGCCATCATACAGGACAGTCGCCACATTATCTGGCTAGGGACACAAAGCGGGGTGTCAAAGTTTGATGGCCGATCGTTCGAGAATCTTACGAAAGAAGACGGACTGGCTCCGTATGGTGTGAGGTCCATTTATGAAGATGCAAATAATACCATATGGCTCGGTCATTCGGGCGGAGGCATTACTCGCTGCACTGCATCAGGCTTTGAGGTGATCAGTTTGCCAGGGAAGTCAATCAAAGGCGATATAACCTCTATTGTGGAGGATTACCGCGGGCATCTATGGATCACCACTTATGGTTCGGGGGCTTTTGAGATTGACAACCCGCAGGCTAAGGCGCAGGACCTTCATTTTACCCAGTATAAAGGCGACAAATTGAGTGACCTGATCTCAGGCTTTTCCCTTATGTCCGACAGCAGTCTGTATTTCATTACCGATGTTGGGATCAAGAAGTTTATTCCCGCAAACCGTACCTTTGCCAATTTCAATGTTGACGGGCTTACCAACTATTTTGCCCGTACCTGCATGTTGGAAGACCGGATGGGTAATATCTGGTTCGGGACTTTTCACGGGGGGCTTTATAAATTCAACCGGAAAACGGGGAAATTCACCATTTACGACAAGCGCGATGGCCTGTCCTCTAACTGGATATCCACTCTTTTTGAGGATTCGGAAAGCAGAATATGGGTGGGTACCTGGGGCGGGGGCATCACCCGCTTTGATAGCACTGGCATGACCGTGTTCAGTACAGACAATGGCCTGCAGGATAATAAAATAAGGTATATCACCGAGGATGTGGAAGGAAATATCCTGATCGGCACCAACGAAAATGGCATGTCCATTTTCAAAGGCGACCAGTTCATCACCTTTTCTATGAAGGATGGTTTAAAAGATCCCCAGGTGTGGGCCATTTGCCAGGACAGCAAGAATAATTACTGGTTTGGAACCAACGAGGGCATCACGGTATACAATCCGGCGGCGCCAGCCGGAAAGAGGTACCGGTATTTCAATGAAGATACACACCTGATCAGAAACCAGGTACGATTCATCAGGCGGGATCAGCAGGGCAATATGTGGATTGCCACCTATGATGGAGGAATTTACAAATATGATATTTCAACCGGCAGGTTTTTTTATGATCCGCAAATAAACACATCAGGGCTTCTTCCGGAGGTCATGACGGTTACTTCTATGGTGATCGATCCCAGGAATGTGATCTGGTTCGGAACCCTGGAGGGGTTGGCCTATTATGATATCCGTAAGCAGACCGGTGACCGCCTGGTTCAGGAAAGCGGACTTCCGGCCAGGGAAATCACCTCGGTATTCTGCAGTACGAAAGGCATTATATGGGTTGGCGCCAGGGGAGGAGGAATTTACCGCCAGATCAAGGATTCTTTTCGTTTCAAAAACCTCGACACCCTGGTGTCGATTACCCCGATCTGTTTTACAGAAGATAAGTCAGGCAATGTATGGATAGGCACGGAAGGACAGGGTTTATTTCAATTAAGGGATAACCGGGTAGTGAAGCATTTCACTGAAAAGGATGGTTTGCTGGCCAACCTGGTAAACCTGCTGATTACCGACCGGAAAGGGAATATCTACATTGGTACCAACAAAGGACTGAACAAATACCTGCCGGCTACAGGGAAATTTTACACGTATACAAGGAAAAACGGATTTACAGGAATTGAAACCAGGGATAATGCGGCCTACCGGGACAATGAGGGGAATCTTTGGTTCGGAACGGTGAACGGAGCCATCAAATACCAGCCAGCGCTGGACAACCGGAAAGAAATTGAGCCTCTAACTACCATCAGGAGGCTGCGGGTGAATTTTGCCGACCGGCCTCTTACCCAAGGACTTCATTTAAAGTACTTCGAGAACAATGTCATTTTCGATTACAACAGTATTTGTCTTACCAACCCGGAAGCCGTGGTGTACCAGGTCAGGCTCAGGGGCGCCGATGTAGACTGGCAGCCCGTTACCCAACAAACCATGGTTTCGTATCCTTCTCTTACACCCAAAAAGTATGTGTTCCAGGTGAGGGCGCGAAACAGTGCAGGTGTTTGGAACAGTGTCCCTGTAAGCTTTAGTTTTCAAATCAGCCCACCTTTCTATAAAACCTGGTGGTTCATCCTGATTTCCATCTTATCGGGAGCGCTGCTGATTATTCTGTATGTAGCCATAAGGGAGAAAAACCTGATCAACGAGAAAAAGGTGCTGGAGGAGAAGGTGAGGGAAAGAACGCATGAGGTAACCAGGAAGAATGATGAACTGGCCATGAAGAACAAGGATATCACCGACAGCCTGAGGTATGCGCAGCGATTGCAGTTTGCCATGCTGATGCCCTATGTTCCTTTCAAAAATGCATTCATTCTGTTTAAACCGAAAGACATAGTGAGCGGCGATTTTTACTGGATGCATACGGGAGAAAAGCTGGAATACATGGCTGCCGTGGATTGTACCGGGCACGGAGTACCAGGCGCTTTCATGTCGTTTATCGGGTATAATTCATTGAACAAGATCGTAAAGGAGTATAAAATTCTTGAACCGGCGTCTATTCTGGAACACCTGAATATGGAAGTGACCCTATCGCTTCATCAGCAGGGCGACCTGGGGGAGATCAACGATGGAATGGATATTGCCTTAGTGTGTTTCAATAAGGAAACCCACGAACTCTCGTATGCAGGGGCATTCAATCCCCTCTATATTTGCCGCAACGGCAAAATAATTGAATACAAGGCCGACCGTTTCCCTATAGGGAGGCAAACCCCGGCGAGCCGGAAGTTTACGAACTATACCTTTACTTTAGAAAAAGGCGACAGCCTGTATATTTTTACCGATGGATATGCCGATCAGATCGGGAGTTCTTCAGGAAAGAAATTCAAGGCTTCAAGGATAAGAGAGTTGCTGATATCCATTCAGGACCTCACCATGGAAGAGCAAGAAGCCAGGCTTGAAAAGGAACTTGAGGCATGGAGGGGTAGCGAGGAGCAGGTGGATGATATTTTGTTTATCGGGAGGAAATTCTGAATCCGGCGGTTCATATCTGTGCGCTGGAGGCATTGTTAAGTTCCCATTTAGGAGAAGATTCAATGGCCGGGAGTATTTCGGCCGGGGTGGATACCGTCGTCCACATACCAAGGTGCATTTCCCGTATAAAATGTTCATCGGTCATTTTTCTGAACATGGCAAAGAGAGGCTCGAAGTAACCGTCGGTATTGAGGATAACGATAGGCTTGTCGAATTGACCAAGCTGCTTGAGCGTGATCACTTCCAGCAGTTCATCGAGGGTTCCGCAACCACCCGGAAGGCAGATGACCGCATCGGTATCGCTGAGAAGCATTTGTTTACGCTCGAACATATTTTTCACCCAGATCAGCTGCGTCGCATCGGCGTTGTACCAGTGAAACGGGCGCATAAACTCGGGCAATACCCCTATGATCCGGCCTTGTTCCGCAAGTAAGGTACGCGACAGGGCGCCCATCAGTCCGTCTTTACCGCCTCCATAATAAACCGTAATGTTATTTTTTGCCAGGATTTGACCCAGTTCGGTCGTGGCAGCATAATATTTTTCCGCTACCTTATTGCTTGAAGCGCAAAAAACGGTTACTTTTTCCATGGAGCCGGAAAACAATATAAAATAAAAAAGAAGCACACCCAGTTACCGGGGCGCTTCCTATGTTCTGGGATCCTTTCAGAGCAAAGGCTGGAGTTTACCCATCAGGTGACTTTTCGGAACAGCTCCAACAACCTTTTCCACCACCTGGCCGTTCTTGAAGATTAACACCGTAGGGATATTCCTGATACCGTATTTCTGCGTCACGCCGGGATTGCTGTCCACGTCAAGTTTGGTAACCACTACCTTGTCGGGTAATTCCTCGGAAATTTCCTTCACGATCGGCCCGATCACGCGGCAGGGACCACACCATTCTGCCCAGAAATCGACGATTACGGGCTTGTCGGACTGCAAAACAACAGATTCAAAACTGGAGTCGGTTACATCAATGGTCATAAGGTAAATTTTTTAGTCTTTAAACAACAAATTTATTGGTTTGTTTGAACTTTAATTGATACGGTAATCAATTTGTTCGGTGTTATCCAGGAAGTGCATGAAATCGTCGTTGAGAACCACACGGCGGTTTCGGCTGAACATATCGAGGGTAATATTTTCTGCAGGATCAACCACCGTGAACCTAAGCAACACCTTACCGTTTTTGCCGGAGGTGAACTGTTCCATTTCGGCAATGAAGTCTTCGTCGATGATTTGGAGCGGAACCTTGATGGAAATGCTTTTCACCAGTTCTTCTTTGACTTCGGCAAGCATATGAATACTGCCGATTTTGAATTCCAATTCATGGGAATCGGGAGGGAACTGTTTTTCCTGCACTTTTCCTTTGATCAGGAGGCTATACCCCACGGTGAAGTAATTTTTATAGGACAGGTAGTCTCTACCAAACAGGGTAATCTTGAACGAATCGGAATAATCCTCAAGTGAAGCCCAGCCCCAGGGTTTATTGGTTTTGGTCATGCCATGATGCACGCCCGTGACAATGCCTGCAATCGACACATCTTTGTCCTTGTAGTCATCCATCTGGTTCAGTTGGGCAAGGGTTACGGTAGCAAAGGTTCTGATTTCGAGCTTATACTGGTCGAGGGGATGGGCTGAGAGATAAATTCCAATAAGGTCCTTTTCCTTATTCAGTTTTTCCAGCATGGTCCATTCCATGGCATCGGGTAAGACCGGTAGGGTAGGACCGAAGCTTGTGCTGTCGCCAAACAGGCTTTGCTGCCTGGAATTTTTTTCCATCGTCATCCGGTTGCCGTATTTGATCAGGGCTTCGATGAAGTTCGTTTCTTTATCGGATGTAAGGGCGAAGTACTGTTCACGGCGAATGTTGGCAAAGGTATCGAAGGCTCCTGCCATGGCCATGGCCTCAATGCTTTTCTTGTTTACAGCATACAGGTTTACCCTTTCAATAAAACCAAAGATGCTGGTGAAGGGCCCGTTCTGGTCGCGTTCCTCGATCACAGCCTTTACTGCAGCTTCTCCAAGTCCTTTGATGGCGCCCAGACCGAAGCGGATGTCTCCTGCCTTGTTTACGGTGAATTTCAGGTCCGATTCATTGATATCGGGTCCCAGTACATTGATGTTCATCCTCCTGCATTCATCCATGAAGAAGGATATTTTCTTGATGTCGGAACTGTTTCGGCTCAAAACAGCAGCCATAAATTCGGCCGGGTAATGAGCCTTCAGGTAGGCAGTCTGGTATGCCACGAGGGCGTAGCATGTTGAATGGGATTTATTGAAAGCATATTGGGCAAAGGCTTCCCAGTCGGTCCACACCTTTTCGACCTTTGCTTTATCCAGTCCATTGTTGGAGCAACCGGTGATGAACTTCTCCTTCATCTCGTCCATCATCTTGCGGTTCTTCTTACCCATGGCTTTACGCAGCGTATCGGCCTCGCCCCTGGTGAAACCTGCCATGGCCCGCGACAACTGCATCACCTGTTCCTGGTATACAGTAATGCCGTAAGTGTCTTTGAGATACTCCTCCATGATGGGGAAGTCATACACAATTCTTTCCCTGCCATGTTTACGGTTCACAAAGCTGTCGATGTAATCCATAGGGCCCGGACGGTAAAGGGCGTTCATGGCGATAAGGTCTTCAAACCGGTTGGGTTTCAGGTCCTTCAGGTACCTTTTCATTCCCGGTGATTCAAACTGGAATAAGCCGGTCGTTTCCCCGCGGCTGAAGACCTCGAATGTTTTTTCATCATCGAGGGGCAGGTTATCGATATCAATCGTTACGCCCTTCGATTTTCTGATATATTCAACAGCGTCGTTGATGATCGATAAAGTTTTAAGCCCCAGAAAGTCCATCTTGAGCATACCCACGCTCTCGATATGGCTGCCATCGAACTGGGCAACGAGATAGTCGGTATCTTTGCTGGTGCAG
>JAKAMP010000082.1 GCA_021812865.1 Bacteroidota bacterium
GCATGAAGTATATATATCAATGGCCGCCCCCATGGCCCCGACGATGCAGTGACTACCTGTCAGCTGCATATGCGTAAATTCCACGACAGGGACACCATCGTTATCGAACCCTGGAGGGCACGTCCTTTCCCTGTGATCAAAGACCTGATGGTCGATCGCTCGGCCTTCGATAAGATCATCCAGGCCGGTGGATACATATCGGTGAATACCGGCGGTGTACCCGATGCCAATTCCATTCTCATTCCTCGTGAACACGCGGAAACTGCCATGGATGCCGCCGCCTGCATTGGTTGTGGCGCCTGCGTGGCTGCCTGCAAAAATGCATCTGCCATGCTTTTTGTCGGAGCCAAAATTTCCCAGCTTTCCCGGCTGCCCCAGGGTAAGATCGAAGCCAAAAAGCGTGTACAAGCCATGGTGGAGGAAATGGACAAGCTCGGATTCGGAAATTGCACCAATACAGGAGCCTGCGAGCGGGAATGCCCGAAGCAGATATCCATCCTGCATATCGCCAAGCTGAACCGCGAATACTACGCTGCGAAAATCAGCTGATTCAGCTGCAACATATGAATATTAAATCACCCGGGATTCAAATTATCCCCGGTGCATCATGGATTCAATTTCATCGATAGTTTTGGGTATGGGTTTTCCAAGAACCCTGCAACCCACAGAGGTGATCAGAAGGTCATCTTCTATGCGCACGCCTCCGAAGCCGATATAACTTTCGGTTTTCACATAATCGATGAATGATTCGAATTTCTTCTCCTTTTTCCAAAGGTTGATCAGCTCGGGAATGAAATATATACCTGGTTCATCGGTTAACACATAACCGGGTTCCAGTGGTTTGGCCAGCCTCAGGTATGCTGTACCAAACTGCCCGCTTCTCTTGAATTCCTCATTATATCCGATATAATCTTCACCCAGGTTTTCCATATCGTGCACATCCAGGCCAAGCATATGACCCAGCCCGTGTGGCATGAACAAAGCATGAGCCCCTTCGGCTACGGCGTCATCTACCGAACCTTTCATGAGCCCCAGGTCTTTCAGCCCGGAGGCAATGGTTCTTGATGCAAGAAAATGCATATCGCGGTAGGGAACGCCGGGTCTGGCATTCCGGATAACCTCCATGTTGGCATTCAGCACAATCTGGTAAATATCGCGCTGACGGGCGGAAAATTTCCCGCTCACCGGAATGGTACGGGTAATGTCACTGGCATAATATCTTTCTGATTCTGCCCCGGCATCGGTAATCAGCAGGTCGCCTTCCTTCAGGATGTTCCCGTGGTGATGGTTATGCAGGGTTTCACCATGGATACTTAATATCACTGGGAAAGAAATGCCATAGCCGTAACTGGAAGCAATCCCTTCGACCAGACCAGTGAGAAATTTTTCGCGAAGGCCGGGTTTGGCATTCTTCATCACTGCCGTGTGCATCTCGTAAGCCACATCCGCCATCTTTTCAATTTCTTCGATTTCAACGGGTTCCTTCACGGAACGCAAAGCAGCAATGGCCTTTATCAATTCCACAGAAGCATTATTCGAAACGGAGGTATGTTGTATCCCCAGTAAACCCTCTAGTAAAAGAAGTGTCTCAGCACGATAAGGCGGGAGATAGAGAACTTTGCGCGACTGTTTAATTGCAGATGATATATAATGTTCCAACTCAGCCAGTGTGCCTGTATGGAGAATGCCTGCAGTAAGGCTTTTCCTGGCAACAGAAGGCTGCGGACCGGTCCAGATAATGTCGTCTAAATCAAGGTCATTCCCGAAGATATAATCCTTGCCCTGATCCACATCGATCACACCGGTAAGACCTGGCTGATCCACACCAAAGAAATACAGGAACGAGCTGTCCTGCCTGAAGGCATAAGTATTTCCCTTATAATTATAAGCCATTTCCCCATTGCCCGGGAAAAGCAAAATACCGCCTTTCAAAATTTCTTTCAGTTTTTTCCGGCGGCTGACATACACTTCACTGGCGAACATATCCGTAAGATTTTGAATGACGGATAAAGATAAGAAACTTTAGGAAGGATCAAAAAGACAAGAATTCCGGCAGACAAATTTCGGAATCTAACGTTTTATCTAACACGGTAAATTTTTCATATCAAATTCATAATCAGGAAGAATATTTTGACGAATGGCATTGAAAAAAATACGTTAATATATATATTCGCAGGTAAGCAAGCCGATATTAACAAACCTTCAACAGTTTTCCAACCGTATGCCATACCGTCGACTCCCCAACACAGATGCCTCCCGGTTAAGGTCTTTAAACAGGGCTTTACAAATGGGTAAGGATCTGCCCCCCTTCAAACTTGCCTATTCACAAGGCACCTTTCAGAAGGTCCAGTCATTTCTTCCATCCTTCGAACGACTTGTAGCAGAGCATCGCAGGGCTTTCAACCAACAGGTCGCGAAAAACAAGGACTATCAGCAAACCATGCGTAAAGCAAGGATGTACATTTCTCACTTTATCCAGGTAATGAATATGGCGATCAGCAGGGGAGATCTTCCTGCAAATACAAGGACCTTCTATGGGCTCAATGAAGACGACAGCCGTATCCCTTCCCTGGTAAATGAACAGGATATTCTCCACTGGGGCGAAAACATCATCCAGGGCGAGTCCAAACGCACCATGAAGGGTTACACCCTTATCACCAATCCAACCGGCGCCATGGTGAAAGTGTGGTATGAGAATTTCCGCGATGCCTATACCTACCAGAAAACACTGGAAAAAATGAACACCCGTTCGGTTACTGAACTCACGGAGTTGCGCAAGCAGGCAGACAGCCTCATCCTTGCTGTATGGAACGAGGTGGAAGAAAAATACAACGATCTTCCCGAAGATATGAAACGGAAAAAGGCCATGGAATATGGTCTGATATACGTTTTCCGTAAAAACGAGATCAGCCGCCTTTCTGTTTTCGAACAGGCTCCCCTTACTTTGTCGATGACTGGCGGTGCCTGACTTCTGTCAGGTAAAGGGTGATCATTAGCAATACTACCACGGCAAGGCTCAGAAAAGCCATATAAAGGTCGTTGGTGGTAGTGCCTATTTCCTGCGCCGTATTGTCAATTTTCCCCGCATCATACAGGTAATAAAATATTACTGTAATGGCATTGTTGGTAAAATGCGCAAGGATGGGTATCCAAAGGCTTCCTGTGATGAAGAACACGTATCCCAGCAGTACACCAAGGATCAGGCGGGGGATAAAGCCATAGAACTGGAAATGCATGAACGAGAATACTGCAGCTGCAATCCAGATGCCTGCGTGAACATTCCTGGTAAGCTCGGTAAACTGTTTTTGCAAAATTCCTCTGAACAAAAGCTCCTCTCCAACCGCTGGCAATAGGGCGATCATAAAAAGATTGAATCCCAGTTGCTTCCATGTCTTAGCCTGAACGAAAGTCTGGGTAAGCGATTCCGCATTCTTTTCGCTTTCTTTCATCCAGGTTTCAAGTGATCTCAACGACTCAGGCAGGTGCATGGCCTCATTGAACGAAACCAGATAGTTGATGAAGGGGATGCTGGCAATGATAATGACCGGCGCAATGAGATAGGCCTGAATGGACGTTCTGCTTCGCATAGCCAGGTAGGAAGGAGCGTCCCTCTGAATGAGGTAACCCACAATGAAAGGGGGAATGATGAACATGCCTGTTGTTTGCATGATCTGCAAAAACTGAAAGGCGCCCGCATGATTCGCCACAAATTGAGCCGCAAGGTCGCCGTTCAGGTCCTTGAAATCGATGTGAAACGCAAACCGGGCAACGAGAAGGCCGGCAAAATAGAAAAAAGAAAAGCACAGGGCAACCACGGTTGCGGTGAGCGTAAGCCTGGTAAGCGGCGAGGCGTTTGCGAAAATTCCCTTCTGCATAAATCGTTTTTTCCTATTTTTGCGTCCAAAGTTAACAATCTTTCGGATACGTGCTGAAGATCGGAAATACAGAGATTAAGGGTTATCCCGTATTGCTTGCGCCGATGGAAGACATCACCGATCCATCGTTCCGCTACCTGTGCAAAATGTATGGCGCCGACCTGATGTATACCGAATTTATTTCGTCCGACGGACTCATCCGCAACGGGAAAAAATCGGTTCAGAAACTCGATATATACGAATATGAACGCCCTATAGGAATACAGATCTACGGGCATATTCTCGAATCGATGGTGGAGGCTGCGCGCATGGCCGAACAGGCAAATCCCGAACTGATCGACATCAATTTCGGCTGCCCGGTGAAGAAAATAGCCAACCGCGGGGCAGGCGCCGGGATGCTCAACAATATTCCCCTCATGGTGAAGATCACCGAGGCCATTGTAAAATCCACTTCCCTGCCGGTTACCGTGAAAACCCGCCTCGGATGGGATGAGAACAGCAAGAACATCGTGGATATTGCAGAACGCCTGCAGGACGTGGGAATCTCAGCCATTACCATTCATGGAAGAACCAGGAGCCAGCTGTATACGGGGAAGGCCGATTGGACCCTTATCGGCGCTGTGAAATCGAATCCGCGCATGAAAATACCTGTGATCGGCAATGGCGATGTGGACAGCCCCGAAAAGGCCCGCGAAATGTTCAACCGTTACGGAGTCGACGCGATCATGATCGGAAGGGCCACCATTGGCAGGCCCTGGATATTCAAAGAGGTGAAAACATTTCTGGATTCCGGCGAAAAACTTCCTGAACCTTCGGTAAGCGATAAGGTGGCCCTGGCAAAACTTCACCTGTCAAAATCGCTTGAATTCAAAGGCAACCGTCGGGGCATTTTTGAAATGCGCCGGCATTTTGTGCATTACTTCAAGGGCCTGGATAATTTCCGCGATACCCGCATCAGACTCCTTACCACTGAAGACCCTGCGGACATACTGGAAATCCTGGAATATATCGAAACGCGTTATGCCTAGCGCACTCAGCTTATTCGTTTTTTGGGATAATCCAGCGTGTAGTGCAGCCCCCTGCTTTCCCTTCTTTCCCTTGCCATCTTGATGATGAGGTAGCCTGCATTCACGAGGTTCCTGAGTTCGCAAAGTTTCCTTGACAATTTCGATTTCTCGTACAAGGCTTCACTTTCCTCGTAAATGATTTCGAGCCGTTTGAACGCCCTGAGCAACCTGAGATTCGAGCGTACAATGCCCACGTAACTACTCATGATCTGCTGCACTTCCTTGTGCAACTGGGTAATCAGGATCATTTCCTCGGGAAAAGTCATGCCTTCGTCGTTCCAGTCGGGTATCGATTCCTGGAATGCATAATTCTGGAATACCCTGATGGCATCTTTGGCTGCCCTGTCTGCATATACAATGCCTTCGAGCAGGGAATTCGACGCAAGCCTGTTGGCGCCATGCAACCCGGTTGATGCGGTTTCACCGACGGCATACAGCCTGTTGATGGAGGTTCGTGCCCAGGTATCGACCTTGATGCCTCCGCAAAGGAAATGGGCCGCAGGTACCACCGGAATATAGTCTTTGGTCATGTCGATACCGAGCGACAGGCACTTATTGTAAATGGTGGGAAAATGGCTTTTCAGTCCGTCAGGATCGAGGTGCGTGGCATCGAGGTATACAAAATCCTCACCGCTGATCTTCATTTCATTGTCGATGGCCCTGGCCACTATATCGCGCGGCGCCAGCGATCCCCTGGGATCATATTTAGTCATGAGCTCATTCCCGTCGAGTGTGCGCAGCACAGCGCCAAACCCGCGCAGGGCCTCGCTGATGAGGAAGGAAGGACGCTCCTGCGGATTATACAGCGAGGTGGGGTGGAACTGGACAAATTCCATGTTTTCAATGATCCCCTTCGCCCGGTACACCATGGCAATGCCGTCGCCTGTGGCCGTGGGCGGATTGGTGGTGGTATAATACACATTGCCCACACCCCCGGTAGCCAGCACGGTTACCCTGGCCAGAATGGTATCGATGGTATGCGTGGCTAAATTCAGGGCATATACCCCATAACATTCAATATCGGGCATATAGCGCCTCACCGTAATCCCAAGGTAGTGCTGGGTGATGAGTTCAGTGGCAAAACAGTTCTCGATCACCTCGATATTTTCATTCTTGCGAATCGCCTCCATCAGCGCCCGCTGTATTTCTGCTCCTGACCGATCCTTATGGTGAAGAATGCGGTGCTCACTGTGGCCTCCCTCCTTTGCCAGGTCAAATTTTCCGTTCTTTTCGGTGTCGAATTGTGTTCCCCAGTCAATCAGCTGCCTGATCTGCCCCGGAGCTTCCTCCACCACCAGTTTCACCACTTCCGGATCGCATACCCCATCCCCGCAGATCAGGGTATCCTGGATGTGCTTATCGAAATTGTCGGGTTCATAAGTCACGGACGCAATACCCCCCTGGGCGAAACTGGTATTGGTTTCCTCCAGCTTTGTTTTGGTAATAAGGCAAACCTTCCCGTAGGGAGCTACCTTGAGGGCGAAGCTCATCCCTGCAATTCCTGATCCTACTACTAAAAAATCAACTTTCTTTTGCATGACAATATTTATTTGTTGGATGTATTTTTTAATCCAAACGAAATGATCAGAAGCACGATGCTCATCACCGATAGCGCAAGGAATCCGTTTTTATAGCCGGCAATGCCGCCGCCAAAACTGGCAATCAGCGCCCCGATGAGGGCTGCGCTCATCAGCTGTCCGGTGCTGGTGAATACCGTCAGCAGGCTTTGTCCGGCCGCCCGTGTGCTTTCAGTGGTTTCGTGGTTCATGATGTACCGCAACGGAGCGCCGAGAAGGAAGGCCAGTCCGAATCCCAGGCAACCCTGCGCCAGGTAAAAATTGAACTTTGTCATCGACAACAGGGCAAACACCAGCAAGCCCGCAAGCATACCCGTAATGCCCATCATGATCACCGGCCTGGCGCCTGTTCGGTCGATAAGACGCCCTGCCAAGGGTGCACTGATGAAGAGCATACCTACCAGGGGCATAAGCATAAAACTGGCTGTTGACTTTGAAACATGGAAGGCGTCGATGGCCAGCGAAGGGATATACACCGAGCTCAGTTCTCCTATACCTGCCCCAAAGGCAATGAAATAGGTAAAAAGAAGCTGGCGCGAACTAAGCAGGGAGAGGTTGATGGCCGGATCGACTGACTTCTTTTCAATCCGGTAAAACACGAACACCGCTACCAGGGTAAAGAGCAAGAAGCCGTATACACCGGGATTGCTTATGCTGGACATGAAATTCCCTGTGTCGATCCGGTTAATTCCGTATGCAAAAGAGGCCAGCAGGGCGACCAGCAGGAACATTCCCGCATAGTCGAAACGCATGGATTCTTTGCGGTGTGTATGAGGCAGAATGCGGTAGGAAAAGATGATGAGCAGGGCTGCTGCAGGCAGGTTGATCACGAAGATCCAGTGCCAGCCAATGAGAAGCAGCAATCCTCCGATTGCCGGCCCCACAATGAATGCCAGTCCGAATACCGCCCCGATCCAGCCCAGGGCTGAACCTTGTTTTTCCTTCGGTATCACATCGCCGATCACCGCCGCAGCAACAGGGAAGATCCCGCCGGCGCCGAAGCCCTGGATGGCACGCCCTATAAGAAGAACCGTGAAACTGTCTGAAACGATCACCACCAGGGAGCCCAGGGCAAACAGGCTGAGGTCAAGGATATAGATGAGCCGGCGCCCGTAAATGTCCGATAGCTTCCCCATGATGGGCGTGGACACCAGGTTGAATAAAACGTAAATGTTGAAAAGCCAGGGAAGATCCCTGTCCGAAATGTTGAATGCCGCATGAATAGCCGGCAGGGCAGGCCCGATGATAGCAATGTCGATTGCTCCCATCAGCACCCCCGCAAAAAGCAGGAAAATAACCTTTTTGTTCATTGTTGTTTGTTATGATGAAATGTCCATGATCTTAAAACACTCACCAAAATGATTAACATTCAATACCATGGACATTCCATGTGACCATTAAAAAAAATTGAGACACATGAAACAGGGAACAAAGGGCGGGACAACTTGTTCGACAACAACGGACAAAAGTAATGATTTCAGGAATAGCCTATACCTATAAAATCAAAATGCAGATCAGATTTATCACAATAATGGACAGGAAGGCCAGAATCAATGTTTTACGGTTTTCATGCGAACCAACCACCACTGCATAGATGCATTTGATGATGTTGTTGCTGATGATGGCCTGGAAAGAGGCAATACCAATCAGTGAGAGAGGAATCGCATATTTCCCCTGGAACAGGTTGATCAGGAAAGGATCAATATCGGTAACCCCGACAATCCAGGACAAGACATTCAGACCGGTGGTGCCGAAGGTGGTGATGGCATAATAGGTAATGAAACTGAAAGCGATAAACAGAATCGTAAATGCCAGGGCCACCTTGATTTCAAGCGGGTGGGTGTCATTTTCCAGTTTATCTGCCATCACTTTGTTTTTCTTGTCACTGAACAGGAAATAAGCGCCTATGGCTGCCGAAACAAAGGCCATGATGAGAAAATATACATAAACTATCCTGAAGAGGTGATCATTGAAAATACCTATCAGCAGGAGAATGCGCAGGTACATCATGGAAGTGGCAAACACGATGGCTGCAGCATACTGAAGACGATGGGCCACATCGGTTTTGCTTTTTCTGGCCAGCACCAGGGTGGTGGCCGTACTGGAATACATGCCTCCCAATACACCCGAGAGGATGATGCCCGATTCTTTGAATACGAATTTTCTGAGCAGGTAACTGATGTACGAAATGCTCGAGATCACCACCACGGTAAGCCATACCTTATAGGGAGTAAGGGTGAGAAATGAAACGATAGGTTTATCGGGTACAATGGGCAGAATAACCCCGGCCATGACCAGGAATTTCCCCAGGTTGAGGAATTCCGTGCGGTCGATCTGGGTGGTGAAAAAAATGAATTTTTCCTTGAGCTCGGTAATGATGAGTACCGTCACAACCACAGTGAGAAATAACCAGAGCGGCTGCGTGACAACCAGCGGG
>JAKAMP010000083.1 GCA_021812865.1 Bacteroidota bacterium
TCTGTTTCGGGCGGTACCCACTCCACACAATACTATATCGGCCTGGGATACTTCAGACAAGAAGGAATCATCGACAAATCCAATTTCCAGCGTATTACATTGAAATTCAACAACAAATACAATCTATCCCCGGTTTTCAGGATAGGAAATAATATTAGCCTTGCTCCTTACCAGCAACAGAATGCACCCAATGTTACCTACTCGGTTTATAGGGCACAGCCAGTTTTAAAGCCCTATTATCCCGACGGCTCATTTGGAGTGGTTTACAACGTGGGAAACCCGCTCGCCGACTTGGCCTATTCCAATGATTTTAACAAGGGAATAAGAGGGGTGGGCGATATTTATGCAGAAGCTTCTTTCTTTAATTCTTTAACCTTCAAATCTAGCTTTGGCCTAGATGCAGCCTATAATAAATCGGTAAGTTTTACCCCCCAGTACACGGTGTATAATCCCGATGGCACAGCGTCCCAGCAGCAGAATGTAATGAGCCGCTTAAATAAAGGTTTCAGCGACAACCTCACCTGGCTCTGGGAGAACACCCTCACCTTCGACAAAACTTACGGAAAACATGCCATCAATGCTGTTGCAGGATATACCATGCAACAGGCCGCCTCCGAATACTTCAATATCCCCGCGGCAAATATTATCCGTGATGGACGCGATTTCTGGTATATATCAGGTCTTACCAACCTCTCCACTACTTACCTGAGCATTATCAATGGCGTGGATCCAGGGCAGTATTATTCCATGATGTCCTATTTGTTCAGAACCAATTATACTTATGACAGCAAATACCTGTTCACTGTTACCTTCAGAAGGGACGGCTCCTCAAAATTTGCCCAGCAGAACAGGTTTGGCAATTTCCCATCATTTGCTGCAGGATGGAATGTATCCAGGGAGGAATTCATGAAGAACATTCCCCTTATTAATAATCTTAAGGTGAGGGCCAGCTGGGGACAGATAGGCAATGACAAAATACAATACTGGAATCGTTATGCCGCAACGCAGAACCTCGTAGCTGTGTTTGGTACCAGTCCGGCTACCAGTTCTGCTGTGACCTATGGAACCAGTGGCAACCCAAACCTGAAATGGGAAACCACGACCCAGAGCGACCTCGGTCTTGAAATAGGTCTGCTCGATAACCGGCTGACCGGCGAATTTGATTACTATCACCGGATCACCAGAGATATTCTTATTGATCTTACCACCCCCGGATACCTGGGCAACGGTCAGGGTCAGAAGATTACTTTTAACGCGGCCCAGGTACTGAATACAGGCTTTGAAGCCACTGTAACATGGAAAGACCACATCAGCGATGTAAACTATAGCGTAAGTGTAAATGGATCGACTCTCCATAATGTGGTTCAAAAGGTTGGAGGATCAAGTGGAGTAGATACCGTGCTGTTTGGAGGATACCTTGCCAATGGCGCTGCCTCTACAGCAAGTAAAGTAGGGCTTCCCATTGGGGCTTTCTATGGCTATAAAACCGACGGCATCTTCCAGAGCACCGATGAACTGAATGCTTACCCGCATAGCTCGCAGGCGGGCGTGGGCGACCTTCGGTTTGTGGATGTAAACGGTGACAAGAAAATTGACGGGAGCGACCGCACTTATATTGGTTCCCCCATTCCCAAATTCATCTTCGGCCTGAATTACGAAATGAGTTATAAAGGATTTGACTTCTCCTTCGACATTCAGGGTCAGACGGGCAACAAAATTCTTAATGCCAAGGATATCGTGCGACCGGACCCCTATAACTTTGAAAAACATGCGCTAAACCGATGGACCGGTCCGGGCACCAGCAATACGGAGCCAAAACCCTCCTGGGGAGGATACAACTATTCGATTTCGGACCGTTTTGTATTGGATGGATCATTCTTAAGGCTCAGAAACATCATGATCGGGTACTCTCTTCCGGCTTCAATTATCAATAAATTAAAAATGAATGAACTGCGCCTTTATCTGAAAGGCACAAACCTTTTTACCCTTACAAAATACACGGGGTATACTCCGGAAATCGGGAGCGGCGATGTCATCTCCAATGGTATTGATTACGGGATTTACCCCATTACTGCAGTGTATTCATTTGGTGTTAACCTAACATTCTGAAGCCATGAAATCATTAAAATATATTATGCTTCTCCTGCTTCCTCTTGCATTACTGCAAAGCAGCTGCTCGGATTTCCTGCAAACCGATCTCCAGGGAAAGTTAACCCAATCGTCATTCCCCCAGACCGCCAACGATGCCCTTTTGGCAACCAATGCGGTTTATGCATCGCTCAGAAACTGGTACTACAATTCGGGTGGTTACCCCATTCTCGATATCATGTCGGATGATGCCAGGAAAGGAAGTAACGTAAACGACCAATTATCAACCGTCGGTCCATACGACAATTTCACCATCACCCCAAGCCAGGATGGACTGGACCGCTGGTGGGCAAGCCTGTATGAAGGGATCAAAAGGGCAAATGTGGTTATTGAAAAGGTTCCTGCCATATCGATGGACAGCACGCTAAAAACACGCTATATTGCAGAAGCCAGATTTCTGAGGGGATTGTTTTACTTCGATCTGGTTCGCGCCTGGGGAGGTGTTCCGCTGGTTACCGCTACAACTCCTCCGCTAAAGCTAGGCAGGGCAACCAGGGACCAGGTAAATGCACAGATTGAAAACGACCTCACTTTTGCCCTGAATAACCTTCCTGAAAAAAGCCAGCAGGCTGCCGCCGATGTGGGACGTGCCACCAAAGGAGCTGCCAGAGCGCTCCTGGCCCGATTCTATCTGTTCAACGGCGACTTTGTGAACACTCAGAAATATGCCCTGGAAGTAATCAATTCCGGAGAATATGGACTCGAGCCTGTTTTTGCCGATGCCAATGGTGTGAATGGCAACAATGGCACTGAATCGGTTTTCGAGGTAGGTGCCTTGCAGGTTGAAGGTGAAGACAACGGAGGCGCCCAGTATGCGAATACGCAAGGTGTAAGAGGTTCTCCGAATAAAGGCTGGGGATTCAACCGGCCTACTGAAGATCTTCGCCATTCCTTCGAACCCGGCGACCCAAGGCTGAAAGGAACCATCATTGACCTGGGCGATGTGATCGACGGTATAACGATAATCGGAGATGGCGCCACTCCGGATGTTACCAAGGATTCTGCTGGTAACATCATTGAGGTGGAATGCTATAACCGTAAAGTGTGGGTGCCGGGTGACAATACCATCACCGAATGGGGGTGCCACCGCCGTATCATCCGTTATGCCGATGTGCTCCTGATGGCAGCCGAGGCCTTGAATGAGAACAACGACCCCACAAACGCATTGATTTACCTGAATAAAGTAAGGGAACGGGCCCGCCAGGGAAACAATTCCATACTGCCCGATGTTACTATAACCGACAAGTCTGCTTTGCGTGATGTCATATTCAATGAACGACGGCGTGAATTTGCCATGGAAGGCTGGCGGTTCTGGGACCTGGTGAGAACCGGAAGAGCAGAAGCCGTGCTGGGACCCCTGGGCTTTATCAAAGGTAAAAATGAACTCCTGCCCATCCCGCAGAATGAAATTGATATATCTCAGGGTACACTGCAACAAAATCCGAATTGGTAAAAATCTGATAATGTTTAACCATTAATTTATCTTAACTATGAAAAGGCAACCTTTAATTTTGAGTTTAATCCTTGTTCTTGCTGTTATCGGTCTTACGCTGAACAGCTGCAAGAAGGACAACACACCGGTCACCCTCTCACTCTCCACACTCGTGGCCGGTTCCATTGACCTGAACGGGGCAACCTCCCCGACCAATGTTCCGGTTAATGCAGCCATCACCGCCACGTTCAACACCGACGTGGATGCTCTCACTGCAACCGCATCGAACATAACCCTTACGAGGGATTATGACAATGCCAGCCTTGACATTACCGTTTCTGCATCAGGCAAGACGGTTACCATTACGCCTGCTTCTGCTTTCGGCAACGGAACTCTTTACAAGCTTACCTTTAAAGCTGCCCTGAAATCCACCGCAGGCGAATCGCTCACTGCTGATGTTCAGAGAGCTTTTACTACCGAAGGATCATTCCTCCCTGCAGGCACATTCGCTTACTGGAACTTTGAAAACAATGCCAACGACCAGGTAGGAACTTTCAATCCTATTACCAATGGCGTTACCGACATCACTTATGTTGACAGCCGTAATGCTGCCGCAGGAAAGGCTGCTTCATTCAACGGAACCACCAGCCTGATTGAAATCGGTAATGGCGACCAGCTCATGAACACTACGGACTTCACCCTCAGCTTCTGGATTAAAGAAGATACAGCGGGCAGAGGCGACCAGTTTGTTATGGGCCTTGCCGGATGGTATGGTTTCCAGTTTGAGCTCAATAATATCAGTGGCGGCTGGTGCAAACTCGCTGCACAGTATTCACTTTCGGGTGGAACAACAGCTTCCCAGGACCTCTGGTTCAACGGGGCAGCCACAGGAACCACAAAGGACAATGGCGGATATCTAGGCTGGACATACAGTCAGGATCTTTCCAACAGCGGTGGCGTAGTGAGCCTCTTTGCCAATCAGTGGGCCTATGTGGTTTGCACCTATGCCAGCGCCACCAAGATCGGAACCCTATACATCAATGGCATGAAGATGAAAGAGCAGGATTTCAACCTTTATGATAATACCCTCAAAAATGCCACCGGTCTCCAATATGCCGGGAATGTCGATAACAAACAGCTTGTTTTCGGCTTTATCCAGGACAAGACCGCTCCCACTATCACTGATTCATGGGCTGATTACACCAATCCGGCTAACAACCACTACAAAGGATTGCTCGATGATATAAGAATCTTCCACAGGGCTCTTACCACCAAGGAAGTTCAGCTCATCTATGCTTCTGAAAAGCCTTGATCAATGTAATTTTATCAAAGGAAGGGTAAAGAATTTTCTTGCCCTTCCTTTTTTCACTGCATCAAAAATCATGAAACACCCATGCTTTGCCAAACACAAACACGGATGAAAAAGCCTGTTTATCTGATTCTGTTGGCCATACTGGTGTTGTTTACCGGTTCTTGCAAAAAAGATGTCCCCTCCGGAAACACTAACCTTGGAACCCTGCAGCTCATTGGCGCCAGGGTGGGAAACACATCCCTAGTATATCAGGGTGAAAACCTGAACATGCCATACAACAAAAACATCATTATTGATTTTACTGGCGCGCTGGATACATCTACCGTCAGAACCAGCATCAGCCTCAAACAGGCCGATCAAACGAATGTCACCCTTACCTATGCTTACCTTAACGAATTTAAGTCGGTAGTTCTCATTCCTTCAAAATCACTGGCCAGCCTGTCTTCCTATACCCTGGAAATCAACAGCGGACTGAAAGGAGCATCCGGCCAATCGTTTTCAGGGATTACCTACAACTTTGTTACCGTTACAGGGAAAGTTACCCTTGACTATGCCACCCTAAACGGCATCTCCATTACGCCCATCACCTCCTATAAAAACATCAACCCGGAAAAAATCACCCTGGTGGTCCATTTTTCACAATCACTCGACAGTGCATCCTACAAACCCTATTTCGGTCTGTCGGGCGGGACTATGCTGAGCTACTCCATATCGGACAGCAACCGTACAGTCACCCTCACCAATCTATCTTCACTCAAAGGATATAGCTCGTACACCTTTTCCATTTCAAACACGCTCACTTCATTCAACGGATATACCTTTGATGGCTTTTCCCGTGGATTTTTCACGGCCATTGATTCAATCTCTAACTACCCGGTCATTAGCGATGATGAATTACTCACCCTGGTGGAACAGCAAACATTCAAATACTTCTGGGATTTCGGGCATCCTTCCTGCGGGCTGGCAAGGGAACGAAACAGTTCAGGAGATGTGGTGACCATTGGCGGTTCCGGTTTCGGGATCATGGCCATGGCCGTTGGAATGGAAAGAGGCTTTATTACCCGGGCAGACGGGCTTACCCGCCTTGATCAAATCCTTTCATTCCTCGAAACCTGCGACCGCTACCATGGGGCCTGGCCTCACTGGATCAACGGCTCCACCGGCAAAACCATTCCTTTCAGTCAGTATGACGACGGGGCCGACCTCGTAGAGACATCCTACATGCTTGAAGGACTGCTAACCATGCGTCAATACCTCGATTCAACTGTAACAGAAGAAAAAAGCCTTCAGAACAGGATCACAGCCCTTTATGATTCCGTAGAATTCGACTGGTTTACACAGGGACAAAATGTGCTTTACTGGCACTGGTCGCCCGATTACGCATTCATCATGAATATGCCCATCAGGGGCTGGAATGAGGCGCTCATTGTATATGTGCTTGCCGCTTCTTCACCCACCCACTCCATTTCAAAGGCTGTATATGACCAGGGATGGGCCAGAAACGGGGGAATTAAAAACGGAAAAACCTTTTATTCGTACACTCTTCCCCTCGGAGAAGATTATGGGGGTCCATTGTTCTTTGCCCACTACTCTTTCATGGGCCTCGATCCACGAAACCTTTCCGATGCCTATGCCAATTACTGGCAGCAGAATGTGAACCACTCCATGATCAACTGGGCATACTGTACGGCCAATCCCAAGGGCTACCTCGATTACAGCAGCTCATCCTGGGGACTCACGGCAAGCGACAATCCTACAGGATACAACGCCCAATCGCCCACCAACGACCTCGGGGTAATCACACCTACAGCTGCCCTTTCGTCCTTTCCATACACGCCGGTGCAGTCTATGAATGCCCTCAGACATTTCTACTACCTGCTGGGCGATAAGCTATGGGGACCCTATGGATTCTATGATGCCTACTCCGTCTCATCCGGCTGGTGGGCCGGTTCTTATCTTGCCATCGATGAAGGACCGATTATATGCATGATTGAGAATTACCGTACGCAACTATTATGGAACAAGTTCATGTCTGCACCTGAAATCCGGGCAGGACTGCCCAAGCTGGGATTTTCATATTGAGAACGGCATATTGAAGCCTATTTATATTCCAAAGGCATATGTTATAAATGTTTCAGAACCGCCCCTGCAAACTGAATAAACCTGAAGCTTCAGCAGAATAAAAAAATATATGAAGAGCCTATACTACCTCACTGCCCTGGTTCTGTTGCCGGCAGCCCTAAGCTGCAGCAGCAGGCAAAATAGTTCCAGACCAGAGTTGACCGTGCAGCAACAGAAAACGGATTTCCCTGTCATTTCTGATGATTCCTTGTTAACCCTCACCGAATACCGCACTTTCCGGTATTTCTGGGATGGAGCCGAACCGGTTTCGGGCATGGCAAGGGAACGATATCATGAGGACAGTATATACCCCGAAGATGACAAGAATATCGTAACTACTGGCGGTTCGGGATTTGGCATCATGGCCATCCTGACGGGTATTGACAGGCATTTTATTACCCGGGCTGAAGGGTTTGCCAGGCTTCAGAAAATCGTTGCCTTCCTTGAAAAAGCCGATCGCTTCCATGGTGCATTTCCCCATTGGCTCAACGGCGAAACCGGAAAGGTGAAACCTTTCAGTCCGAAGGACAATGGGGCAGACCTGGTGGAAACGGCATACCTGATGCAGGGGCTACTGGCAACCCGACAGTATTTCCAGCAGGGAAATGAACAGGAAAAGAAACTGGTTATCGATATAGACAGGTTGTGGAAAAAGGTGGAATGGAGTTGGTTTACCAGGGGTGGTGAGAAGGTGCTTTACTGGCACTGGTCGCCAGACTATGGCTGGGCTATGAATTTTGCCGTGCGGGGATACAACGAATGCCTGATTTTATACGTGCTGGCAGCCTCATCACCCACTTTTCCCGTTTCTGCCGAGGTGTATCACCAGGGCTGGGCCCGGAACGGAGCCATCGTTTCTAACCAGCAAACATACGGTTACAAGCTATACCTCAATCACAACGGGGCTGAAGAATATGGCGGGCCGCTTTTCTGGGCGCATTACTCTTTCCTTGGACTAGACCCGAGGAAGTTGAAGGATCAGTATGCCGACTACTGGCAGGCCAACCGCAACCAGGCCCTTATTAATTATCAATGGTGCGTGAATGATTCCAGCAAGTATGCAGGCTATGGAAAAGACTGCTGGGGGCTTACCGCAAGCTACTCGATAAATGGTTACGCGGCCCATGCCCCTGGCAAAAGCAATGACCTTGGCGTAATCAGCCCCACGGCCGCTCTGTCATCCTTTCCCTACACACCGGAACAGTCGATGGCCGCACTAAAACATTTTTATTATGCATTGGGAGATAAAATATGGGGACCGTTTGGCTTTTACGATGCCTTTAGCCAGCAATACAACTGGTATCCGAAAAGATACCTTGCCATAGACCAGGGACCCACAGTGGTGATGATTGAAAATTACCGTACAGCCCTGTTGTGGAATCTGTTCATGTCATGTCCCGAAATCCGGAAAGGCCTTACAAAACTTGGATTCACTTATCATTGACCGCTCGGCGTACCGTACGTTTCTTCAGAAAGAGCGTATCATTTTCCCGGTAATAGCGGAAAGGAGTAGATTGAAGCAGTTTGTTCATCACATATTCAGGAGCTTTGGCCTTGAAGTTCCCGTAATATTTATCCTGGCCGAGCACAGGCGGAGGCGCCATCACTTTTATGGCAAACCAGCGTTCTACCTCTCGGATGACTTGCCCCATCGATTCTCCGGTAAAATGAAGCACTCCCTTGCTCCAGCCCGCGTAATCGACGGCCTTCACGGGTACAATGCGAATGCTATTTTCATCTGTGCGGTATATCGCCTTCTGGTCGGGCAGAATACGGATGACCGGGTTTGAAGGATGCGCATAACTCAACAACAGATTGCCCGAGAGCAAGGTGGTTTCCACCAGGCTGTCGTCAGGATACGCATTCAGGTCAAAAGATGAACCTTCCGAGCGGATATCGAGTTTCCCCGCATGAATCACAAGGGGATGAGCTGGTTTGG